>JAHFFC010000135.1 GCA_023248175.1 Candidatus Omnitrophota bacterium
CGCTTTTTGTCGGATCTCTTCTCTTTTTTTCTCTGTTTCTTCAGAAGGGCTGGCATTTAAAGCGGTATTGTCAGAGGGAACCGGCTCGCTTTTTGGAATGGGAATCAAAGTATATGCCATCTGGATTTTTTCATTTTCTTTTGTGTATTCACTCCGCGTTTCTTCCTCCGTAACGGATACGCCGACGGTAACGGTTTCCTGCAGTTTTTCTAACAGAAGCTCCTGTCGAATCCCTTCTTCAAAAGCCCGGGCGCGGTCTCCTAGAGCTTTCTGATAACTGGTGGGATCAAAATACCCCCCCTTTTGAAAATGGGAAAATTGCTCGATTCGAGCCCGTACTTCCTGATCAGTCACTTTGATTCCTCTATTTTTAGCTTCGTAGATGAGAAGAAGCCGTGTCCATGTCAGTTCTTGCAGTACACTTTCAGGCGGCTGCGAACCAAAAAGTTCTCCCAGTGAACGGGAGAGATCAAAGTAGACGGCGCGGTATTCACTGAGCGAGACCCTTGTTTTTCCGATCGTGCCGGCGTCATTGGGAAGTTTTTCCTTTTGAGAGGAGGAACCGGCCCCCCACCAGACAAAGGGAGGTATAACGAGGATGGCGAGGATCCAAAAAACGGTTTTGTAATTCTTCCGCAGGAGCTTCATCATAATGGAAACAATTATAGGGATTTTTGTCTACTTTGACAAGGAGTAAGAAACTGTGATAAAATTTACTATCATGTCCAGAAAACTCAAATTAGGTTTGCCCAAAGGAAGTTTGCAGGAAGCGACGTTCCGGATGTTTCAACGAGCGGGGTTTCGCGTCCGTAGTGATGAAAGGTCCTATTTCCCGAGCATTGACGACGAAGAGATCGAGCCATTTTTAATCCGGGCTCAGGAAATGTCCCGCTATGTGGAGGATGGAACCCTCGATAGCGGCCTCACCGGTGAAGATTGGATATTGGAAAACGGATCCGATGTATTTCGCGTGACTGATTTGATCTATGCCAAACAGGGAATGCGCCCTGTTCGCTGGGTGATTGCCGTCCCGGAGGATTCTCCCATCCGTTCGGTGAAGCATTTGCAAGGGAAAACAATCGCCACCGAACTGGTGAAAGTAACAGAAAAATATCTGAAGAAAGAAGGAGTTCGGGCAAAAGTTGAGTTCAGTTGGGGGGCTACCGAAGTCAAAGTAGGGGCAGGCCTGGTGGACGCGATCGTTGAATTAACAGAGACGGGGAGGAGTCTGCGGGCAAACCGTTTGCGGATTGTGGAAACGATCTGCAAGTCGTCCACACAGCTCATCGCGAATCATTCTTCGTGGAAAGATATATGGAAGAGAGATAAAATTCAAAATATGTCACTTCTTTTACTAGGGGCGATTGCCGCCGAGAGCAAAGTTGGTTTGAAGATGAACGTGGCTAAGAAAAACTTGAATAAGGTCATTTCACTGCTCCCCTCAATGAAACATCCAACGATCTCAACGCTGAGCCAGAAGGATTGGCTGGCGGTAGAGACGATCGTTGATGAGCAGATCGTACGGTTGCTCATCCCTCGTCTGAAAAAAGGGGGAGCTCAGGGGATTATTGAGTATCCGCTCAATAAGGTTATCGAATGAGTCCGTACGCAGTACGAATTGTTCTTTTTAGTAGCTGCCTTGTAAGTTGTGCTGCTTCTTTTCACGAATCTTCTTCTTCCAAAGCGCAAGCCCATTTCATTGCCGGAAACCTATACGAAAATGAAGATCGTTTAGACAAGGCGATGAAAGAGTATCAGAAAGTTCTGATGCTGGATCCAGAAAATCCGGTCGTCCACCAGCGGATAGGGGCGCTCTACATCCGGAAGGGAGATTTTCAAGGATCCATTCGCTGGTTTGCAAAGTCTCTGGAACTAGATCCTGACGATACCAAAACCCGCCTGCTTTTAGCCCTCATTGATCTCTCACTGCGCAAATTCGAAGATGCCAAAAAACAATACGAGATCATCCTAGTGCAGGATCCGCAAAACCTTAAAGCCTTGAGTTCACTGGCGGATCTTTACGTCATCCAGGGGAAGAATACCGAAGCGATCGAGATCTACCACAAAATAATCGCGACCGAATCCAAAGATCCTTTGATTTATTTCAACCTGGGAATTCTATACAGCAAACAAGGGAAGATCGAAGAAGCGGTAGGATTTTTTAAGAAAGCGGTAGATGCCGATTCCAGTTATGCCGATGCCCACGTTGCTTTGGCAGTCATTGATGAACAGCAGGGAGATTTGGAGAGCGCCATTGATGAATACCAAAAGGTCATCCAGCTGGAACCTCTCAGCAGCAAGATATACCACCATTTGGGAGAAGTTTATTATCAGCAGGGAAAATTTGAAAAGGCGGTCCGGCAGTACCAGATTGCTTTAGAATTGGATTCCAAGGATATTGATCTTTATCTCGAGCTGGCGTATCTCTATCTGAAACAACAGAAGATTGACGAAGCCGTCGAGGTGCTGCAGAAGGGGCTTCAATTAAGAGAAAAGCAGGACCAGGTTTTCTTGATTCTGGGATTGGCTAACGGAGCCAATGCCCAATACGATGACGCGGTTGCCGCCTATCAGTCAGCGATTGACGCTGCTCCGACAAACCCAAGAGCCTATTTTTATCTGGGGGCGACGTTCGAGCAGATGGGGAAACGGCAAAAAGCGATTTCAGCACTGAAA
>JAHFFC010000136.1 GCA_023248175.1 Candidatus Omnitrophota bacterium
GAGTTTTTCTCCTAGATTGAGCCGTTCCCGCTCTTTTTCTACTTGGGATCGAAGAACACCATCGCCAACCATGAGAAATCTCGCCTGTGGGAAATCAGGAATTACTCTCGCGACAGCCCGGACAAAGTCTAAAGGGGCTTTCTGCGGTTTAAAGCAAGCCACCATTGTTACCATCGGACTTGCCTGCGGAATTCTCAATTCCTCCCTTATTTGTAGGGACGACGTACGCGTCACCCCTACCGTACCATCGGGCCGCATCTCAAATTCCTCTGGATCAATACCGTAAGGGATCCATTCATACTGCGAACGTACTCCAATGTTCCAGCGGCACCCTTCTTCAATAACCGCTTTGGAGACAGCGATGATTCGGCTGGTGACCGCCGCGGCCCGTTGTTCCATTCCAATATAGAGCCGCCTCTCCCAGAGGGGTTGTTCCGGCGTAAACCCAAAACCGTGCACTGTATGAACGATATTTTTGATCCCCGCCCGATGAGCCGCCCATCGCCCTAAGATTCCTGCTTTCGAGCTGTGCGTATGCACTAGGTCAATAGGGCGCCCTTGAAGAACTGACAAAATCTCTCTGCCCGCTTTAATATCCAAGACTGGATTGACTTCGCGCCGAAGTGAGGCAATTTCGATCAAACGATCTCCCAATAGACCTTTGGCATATGGAGTCAGCGGTCCTGGCTCTGCGGAAGTCAGTAGAATAGCGTGGAATCGTTCGGCATCCAAACGTTCTAGGAGTGAGAGAAGATGCTTCTGGGCTCCCCCTAATTCAAGCTGGGTGAGGATGTATGCAATACGAATTTTCTGGCTAGACATGGAAATGTGCCAGTTGATTATATCATAAAAAAAAGCCTCAAGTGATTTGACTCACTTGAGGCCATTATCCCCGCTACTCATTACTTACACTCTCGCGAAATGTTCCTTCTCAAGTAATGATTGTACCTGCGCTAAATCGGCTTCTAATCTCTTAACATCTTCGATCAGATTGACAACTTCCAGATCGCGCATCGGGTTTTTCTCTCCCTCGCGAATTACCCTGTCATAAATTACACTTCCCAGCTTGGCGAATTTGCGCGAGATTTGATGCTCGAACCGAATAATCTCGATTCGACATTTTGTCGCTTGTGCTGTTTCTCCTGCCTTTTCAGCAAACGCCTCGGCCGATTTGGCGGCTAATTCCATTCCCCGATCAAACCCTTCACTGACTCTTTGCCACAGTGTCTTGGCTTGTTCCTTCCATTTTTCGTTCATAAAGCCCCCCTTTCATTCTACCTACAAGTTTACCTGATGTTTAAGACATTTGCATCCTATTGAAAATAATAATGATATGACAATAGGCTGAATAGTTACAGAAAGTCTTTAAAACGGGGGCCATCTGTGTTACTATAGCTGAAACAATGAACACCTCAGTTTTGCTCAAAACAGCAGTTGAAGCGGCTCTGGCGGCAGGAAAAATCATCCGTTCCAACTTCGGGAAGGTTCATCGGACTTTCTACAAGGAAAACAATCCAGTCAACCTAGTCACAGAGACCGATAAACTCTCGGAGAAAAAAATTCTGCGGATTCTGCGCAAACAATTTCCAGACCACCGAATCGTTGCCGAAGAATCCAATCCCTGCAATGGAGAAGGATTGTGTCAGGGAGCCGAGCAGAAAAAAAGTGATCAGCTCTGCTGGTATGTGGATCCTCTTGATGGAACCTCCAATTTCGATCATGGATACCCTTTCTGCTGTACCTCCATCGCAGTCGCCCAAGGAGAAAATGTCTTGGTCGGCGTCGTCTACGACCCGATTGCCGATGAACTTTTTTATACGGAGAAAGGAAAGGGAGCGTATTTGAACAAGAAACGAATTCATGTTTCCAAAATCACAGAACTCAAAAAAGCATTCCTTGGGACCGGTTTCCCATATGATCGAACCGAAAAAGCCGACGAATATGTCATTGCTTTCAAGAATTTTGTCAAACATGCCCTTGGAGTCCGCCGCGACGGCGCCGCGGCTTTGGATCTGGCATATACCGCCATGGGACGGTTTGACGGTTTTTGGGAACTGAAACTTCACGCCTGGGACGTCGCTGCAGGAACACTCTTAATCCAAGAAGCCGGCGGGAAATTAACTGACTTCAAAGGAGAACCGCACAGTCTATTCAACCACACGGTCGTTACCAGCAATGGAATCCTGCATAGAAAAATCTTAGAAATCCTTGCGCTCCCCGCATAGAACTGGTTTTTTATGTCCCTGGCCAATGAAATAAGAACCGTTCCAATTTTTCCACGGGAGCTGAGCTGTTACAAAATTTGACAGATAGACCATCATGTTCTATACTTTAGTATAGAGAGTAAGAGTACTAAAGTAGGAATATATGAGGTTTTTTAAAATGGCAAAAGCCATCAAAACAGCGATCAGTTTACCGTGGGAGGAGTTTCAGTTCATTGAGTCAGTGAGAAAAAAGACTCATCAGAGCCGCAGTCGAATTGTACTAGAGGCAATTCATACATGGCTGGCGGTTCGTAAAAGAGAGGAATTAGATCGAAGATATATACAGGGATACCAGAAACACCCTGAGAGGAAAAGCGACCTCGATGGATTCTTCCATGCTAGCTTGCCTA
>JAHFFC010000137.1 GCA_023248175.1 Candidatus Omnitrophota bacterium
GGATATCAACTAGGGGGTTTTATGGCGAAGCGAAGAGTCACACTATTTTTTCCGCAAGAGCTGATTAAAGAGCCTGTCATCTATAAGATGGCGAAGGAATATAATGTTATTCCCAACATTCGTCGGGCAAAAGTCACGGAGACCGTTGGAGAAGTGACGCTGGAGTTGGAAGGAAGCGAGCCTGACTTGGAAAGAGGGATTGCGTACCTGAAAAAATCTGGAGTCAAAGTACAGCCTGTAGAAGGAGACGTGGTTAGCAGTTAGATTGAATAACCATAGCAGGATAGAATTTTCAGTAGGGTATCACAGATAACGCGATTGGGGGTTGAAGCTCCTGCTGTGAGCCCAATCTGAGCGGGTTCTTTAACAATCCAGTTCTTGCTGGTGACCGCTTGAGTTTGTCCTACCGGTTTATGTTTGATTTCATCCGTAGAGAGGATACAATCAGAATCATCAATGTGATAAGTAGGAATCCTCTGTGCCGCCATTTCTGCAAGATGGGTCGTATTACTGCTGTTGAATCCTCCGATGACAATCATGAGATTGATTGAATTTTGAGTCAATTCTTTCATCGCGTCCTGACGGTCTTGCGTGGCGCTGCAGATAGTATCAAAACTGCGGAAGTGTTGATCTATATTGATTTCCCCATGACGATCAATCAGTGCTTGCCGGAGCATTTGTCCAATCGAGAGTGATTCGCTGGCGAGCATTGTCGTCTGGTTAGCGACTCCAATTTTCTGGAGATCTTTATTGGGTTCAAAGCCGGAAGAGCACTTCATTCCGAAGAATGATAAAAAATCACTCGCACTGCCACCATTCCGAATAAAATGGCAAACTTTTTCCGCTTCTTCCTTGTCCCAGACGACCAAATACTTGCCATTGGGGAATTGAGTAGCTCGGGAGATTGTCGCCTGCGTTTCTTCATGCCGGTAGTTCCCATGAACGATAGCGGTGTAACCATCCTGAGCGTAACGTTCGACCCTCTTCCAGACATGAACCACGGAACCGCAGGTCGTGTCCACCAAAACACACCCTTTTTTCTGCAGGATCTCCATCTGGCTGGTAGGGGCCCCAAAGGCGGCAATGACAACGACGTCGTCAGGAGTGACTACTTCGATCGGCTTATCTCCTTCTCCAGTACCGTTCAGGAAGCGAATGCCCATCTGGCGGAGACGGTGATTGACACGCGGGTTGTGAATGAGTTCAGCGGTGAGATAAATGGGGCGATCCGGAAACTGCCGTCGGGTCTGGTAGGCGTAATCAATCGCTTTCTCAACTCCGTAGCAGAAACCAAACTCCTTAGCGATATGAAACCGCAATCCACCGATGCTCAGGGTGTTGCCAGCGGCTCGGATTTCGTCAATCAACTGGCTGCGGTAGTCATTTTCTAAATCATCTTGTATAAGTGATTTGAGACCAAAACCCTTGCTAAAAATCGCCGTTTCTTGTTTAAGCATATCTCCTCCTACAATAACAGGAACGGGGGCAAAAATCAAGTAGGGAAAAACTTTTTTCTTTTACTCACCAGAAGCTTTATCCATAAGCAGTTAGCGCCGATTGCAGTGGCAAAGAGGAAGGGAATTTTCAGGTTGAAGAGAATCACCAGGCAAAAGAAAAGAGAAAAGTTTTCATTGGTCATGTTTAACCGGAACCACTGCCGCAGGCTTAATGATTCTGTTGATTTTTCCAAGGCATCGGGATTCAACGTGATCGTAAATCCTCTGAAGCGAGCCAGTAAGCACAAGCTGTAGGAGAAAAAGATTCCTGTCAGGGCGAATAGGGCGACATCGGTTAGTTCTGGATGAGCGTTTTTCACCCACAAGGCAAGCCAGAGATAAAGCCATGTATGGACGAGGGTATCGGTGGTAATATCAAGCCAGCTCCCGAAGGAACTTTGTTGGTTTTTCAGACGAGCAATTTCCCCGTCACAGTTATCGAGGAGATAATACAGTTGGAATAAAAGAGCCCCCACTAAATTAAGATCTTGCCGCTGTTGTGCAAAGAATGGTCCCGCGGCCAGTCCGATAGCCAGACCTAAAAAGGTCACTTGATTAGCCGACAGAGAAGTTTTCAAGAACAGGCGAGTCAGCGGTCGGGTCAGGAGGCGGTTAATATTTTGCGGCATGAGACTTCAATCTTGCGTGCAATTTCTCCAGATCTTCAGGGAAATCGATCTCCATCCAGAAGAGATTCTCGACCGCTTCGTATCCAACCCAGACTTTCTGAAGGAGTCTCTGATACGTTTGTTCGTATTCGGATTGGATAAAACCGGCGGTGACCATTTCCTGGAGGATCTCTTTTAACAAGGCAGCATTCTGTCGGGAGAGTTTCAAGAAACCGACCGACTCGCCGAGGAGATCATAGTTATCTGGCAGGAAAGGAGTTTTCGCGAGATCAAGGACGCGTCCCTGACGGGTCATCAAGACGACTTCCTCACCGGTGTTTTGGAAACTGTCATCGAGGAGGAAGCAATCTTTCAATGGAGAATCGAGTAGGCGTTTTAAGAGAGAGAATTCAAAATAGACATCGGCGTCCATTATCAAAAGGTTGCTGTCAAAATAGGAGGCACTCGACCAGAGAGAAATAATATTCCCTTTGG
>JAHFFC010000138.1 GCA_023248175.1 Candidatus Omnitrophota bacterium
GAACAATCCTGTTTTTTCAGGAAATGAAGTTGAGCCTCAGAAACCTCAGGGGTCATATCCATTCCACTGGGCGGAGGATTCCGATGCAGACTATGATAGGTCAGAATGGGAAGTTGATATTTTTTTGCCAACGGCCAGAAGGTAGCGAGTGCAGCCAGTGACTTCATCAAAAGGATCCTTTTCAATTTCAAAGAGTTGATCTTGGAGCGGTGGTTCCATATCGCCTGGGGCCAGGAGAATTTCGGAAAAGATGCCGATGGGACAGATTCCCTCTGTTTGGAGTCCCAGTCTGGAATGAAGTTCTCTTAATTCCTCGACGGTTTGCCAGTTAAAATATGTTCCCCACAAAGATCCTTCGCGATGGGTGACAATAAGACGGGCGGCTTGAAAGTCTTTTCGCAATAGAGCTTTTGTTAAATAATAGAGTTTTGTCCGGTGAGACGTGATCAGAAGCCCGCCCGGTTTGAGAACTCTCAGTAGGGTATCCATTAAGGATTCAAAGTGACGATGCAAGTATAAAACCTCTGTGCAGAGAATCAGGTCAAAGGAATCAGTGGGTGGAAGACGGTCGCAGACATTCCCAATGTCTCCTCGGATAAATTCAGCCTGCACGCCAAACTCCTTGCAATGTTCTCTAGCTCGCGCCAGGGAAAGAGGAGAGCTGTCGATCGCAGTCATTTGAAATCCCATTTTGCCCAAAGGGACCGTGAATCTTCCGGCCTGGCAGCCGGCATCTAAAATCCTAGCCCCTTCTTCAAGCCGGGACAGATAGGGTTCCATTTGATGAAGATAAAGCCGCGCAAAATAGAATTCACTCTTGTCCAGGAACATGTCGCTGTAGCTTGGATCGTAATGGAAAAGGGCGCGAATGGTTTTCCGTTTTAGTTTTTGGAGGGTGCCAAGAAAAGGTTGAATTTGTACCATGGGGATGATGTATTGTAATCTTGTCTTTGGAACCTTGTCAAATAGGGTTTGCTTTCTTTTTGTGATATAATAACTTTCTCATGTCGGCTTCGTTAAAATTCGCCAAGAGTTTTCTTACCAAGGGTAATCCCCATCGGCCATCATACCTGATTTTACTGGTAACCTTTCGGTGTAACGCGAAATGTTCGTTCTGTTGTTTTATTGACCAACTCAATACCCCCGCCGTTAAAAACGAACTCACCTTAACCGAAATCGAAAAAATCGCCGCGCAGATGAAGGGGCTTCTTTGGCTGGCGGTTGGGGGAGGGGAACCTTTCTTGCGCAAGGAGCTGCCCGAGATCTGTAATGCGTTTTACCGTCTGGCAGGCGTTGAGAATATTGGCATTCCTACAAACGCTTCTTTGCCGGAAAGAATCGAGGAATACGCCATTCAAATTCTGGATACATGCCGGACTACGCGCTTTAGCATCGGACTTTCCCTGGATGCCGTTGGGGAACGCCATGACGAAATGCGGCAGTTGAAAGACGCCTTTAGCAATCTGGTCAAGACCTATCATCCTCTCCGTAAAGTTCGGGACCGGTATGGAGATCGGTTTTCTCTGGGGGTGCACACCATTGTCTCAAGAGACAATCTGGATCAAGTCGCCGCTGTCGCTGATTTCGTTAACAAAGAATTCCGGGTGGACTGGCATACCTACGAGGTGATTCGTAATGAGGCCAATTCAGTTGACAGCATGACGTTAGAGGATTACCAGAAGATTAAGCCGATTATTCAAGGTCAGTTGGACCGCTATCATTTCGGCGGCGGGCTCAAGAACAGGGTCATTAACGCCGTCAAACGGAATAATCCTGATTTTATCGAAGAAACGTGGAAACAAAAAACTCAAGTAGTCCCTTGCTTGGCGGGAAGAGTGAATGCGGTGATTGATGCTAATGGAGACGTGTTTCATTGCGAGCTGCTGCACAAGGTGGGGAATATCCGGGAAGCCGGGTTGGATTGGGATAAGGTCTGGTTTTCGGATACGGCAAATGAACTCCGGGAAAAAATCAAGAACAAATTCTGCTGGTGCACCCAGTGCAATTTCCAGAATACGGCTCAACTCTACGCACCGTCCCAGTATCTAAAAATGCTCAAATCGTTAGTGAGTCCGGTCTAGGTTGGCAGTGAGAGTTTCAGTCGTTATCCCCGTTTACAACGCGTCAAAAACAATCGCAAGGTGTCTGAACGCTGTGACCCACCAGAGCTGCACAGACTACGAAGTGATCGTCGTTGATGACGCGTCAACCGATGACACGGTTCAAATTGTGCCCGGGTTTGGCGTCTGTCTCATCCAGCAGCCCAGGAACTGCGGAGCGGCGGCGGCGCGCAATCTCGGGGCCAAAGAGGCTCGGGGAGGACTGATCGTTTTTACCGATTCCGACTGTGTCCCTCCCGAGGATTGGCTTGAAAAAATCGAACGTTATTTTCGGGATCCAGCGGTTGTCAGTGTCAGCGGGATGTATCGTACCGAGAACAACCATTCTCCCCAGGCGCGGTTTATCGGGTATGACATTAACTTTCGTCTCGGTCAAGAACCCGACAATGCCGTTATTTTTGGAACGTATAACTGCGCTGTCCGGCGGGAAGTGTTTTCTGATCTCGGCGGGTTTGACGAACATTTCCCCGGC
>JAHFFC010000021.1 GCA_023248175.1 Candidatus Omnitrophota bacterium
CCAAAAGGAACTGAAGCAGATTGAAAAGGAGTTTGCCTTCACAGAATCTGATGGATTGGAGAAGGCGTAATGGCTATTCATCGGGGTGAAATCTATTTTGTGAATTTGAATCCAGTCAAAGGAAGAGAGCAAGCAGGTGAGCGCCCGGTACTCGTCTTGTCCATAGATGCCATCAATAAGTTCCCCCTTGTTATCACCGTTGTCGTTGGAACTAAAGGTGAAAAGATTTCCAGAGATTATCCAACCAATGTCCGTCTGTCCTCAGAGGAAAGCGGACTGTCGCTGGAAACCGTTTTTTTATGTTTTCAAATCCGGTCATTGGACCCGAAGCGATTTTCAGAAAAACCGGCTGGTAAAGTTTCGGATGAAGTGATGGCAAGGATTGAAAAAACAGTTCGGTATTGTCTTGGGTTATGACAGAGAGGAAAAAATTGGACTTTTCGCCTTCCGGTTCCCACCCCTTGCTCCCATCCGTACGGAGGCGTCGCCCGCCTTTGGCGACTAATATGGGAGGCGTTACTAATAGTACCACGCTGACTTTACTCGCTCCTAGCCTGGCAGCAGGAGTAACGCCTCCATATCCGCTGATTCTTTGGATGGATCTCCTACTTCTCTTCTTCTGGGCTGATAGAATCAATGAGAACGGAATGTTTGTGCCAGTGGTATTCGCTAAGGAAATTCCAATAAAGAACACACTACCAAGCTCTAATGATGCTCCACGAATTCAATTACACAAGACATCCATTAGTTTCGGAGAAATTACTTCTGAGGCAAGCGTTGTTGGGTGGATTCCATTTCAGAACGTCGGCAAGAGGCCGTTGAAAATTTTAGCAATTCAATCTTCCTGTGATTGTGTTACGGTTAGATCGGTTCCGGTCGTTGTACAACCCCAAGCTGATGGAAAGATTGAGGTGAGTTTGGATACGGCGAAATACCTTCAATCAGATCAAGAAAATCAAGAAGATCATCAAATCGCGCTCTACACCAATGATCCTCTGGATCCGGTAATCCTTCTAGATATTGTGGCTTCTGTCAAAGAAGACTTTATTATTTTCCCTCGTTATCTCAAATTCGGAGAATTTCTTCGATGGCAGGAAGCAACGAAGAGCGTTGTGATTTCTCCCATAGGGAAAGAGCCTTTTCAAGTAACTTCTGTTGAATCCACTTCTAGGCACTTTATCCCAACGTTGACCGAAGCATTACTAGAAGACGGAAGGAAACATTACGTGGTCAGTGTGACATTAATGACTAAAGGAGTGCCTAGAAGGAGAAGGTTAGGCAGGGGTTCTCTTGGTGCTCCGCCCCCAGGAAATCCGGCAGTAGGAGGTAGAATTCAGATTTTCACCAATAGTTCTAGGCAGCCAGTGATTCAGATTCCAGTGACTGCTAAAGTGAGTGATTCTTAAATTCCTCAAGTAGTGTTTTGCCTTGGGTTATCTGTTGTATTTGTTATTAACTCACCTTACGCAGTTCCCCTGTGTCCCACCTTCATGGGGTTCTTTTCGCCTGAGGCGAGCATTCGCTACGCTTCGTTCAGAATGACAGCACACTGCGTAAGGTGAGATTCTTAGAAGTTCCCCATCAACTTGGACACCCCCCTTTAGAAAAGGGGGGGAGGGGGGATTTGACTCTCTAAATCCCCCTTTTTCCCCCTTTTTCAAAGGGGGAGTTTTAGGGCTATCAATATCATCAGGCAACTTGGGGAACTTCTGTGAGATTCTTATATGTCTTGACAGGGATGTTTCTGTAGGGGAAGGGGATAAAAAGTTCCCTATGGTAAGACCACAGGGAAATTTAGGAGAAATACGCCCTCAACACATACTGATAGACCATTCGGTGAGAGTTAAAGAAGGAACCGTTGATGGCGATGGCATGATGCATCACCCGGTCCCATCCAGCAGGGTCATTGTAGAAGAGAGGAAGAATGATGTTGCGCAGTTTGTGATAAAGATCTTCAGCATCTTTGGCATCGTCGGAAGGCTCCTCAACTCCCATCTTGGGTTTGGGACCGATGGACCAGCCGGTGACCCCTTCGATATGCCCCTCAATCCACCAGCCATCCAAGACGCTGAAATTGGGAACTCCGTTGAGGGAAGCTTTCATGCCGCTCGTTCCCGAAGCTTCTTGAGGCCGCCGGGGAGTATTTAACCAAAGATCCACTCCGGCGGTCAGTACTTTTGCCAGGGAGACATCGTAGTTTGCCAGATAAACGGACGGAATTTTCTCCTGAATCGAACGCATTACATGGATGATTCGTTTGAGCAGTTCTTTACCACTAGGGTCATTGGGATGGGCTTTCCCCGCGTAAACCAATTGGAGGGGGCCCACTTTATCTATTATCTCTAGAAGTTTTGCCGGTTCTCGGAGAATAAGGTCTCCTCTTTTATAAGTAGCGGCGCGCCGGGCGAAGCCGATCGTAAAAACGTCTTCTTTGAATCCTACTCCTCCATTGTGTTTGATATATTCGATCAATTCTTTTTTAGTTTGCTGGTGAGCTTTTTGGATTTCGTCTAGAGGGATGAGCAGTGCATTGCGCAGCAGGAAAGGATCATTGCGCCATCCGGAAAGGTATTGGTCAAAAACTTGCTTCATCGGGTCTGAAGCCCAGAAGACAGACCGTACTCCATTGGTGATGGAATCAATTGCGAAACCCGGGAACATGCCGCGGGAAACTTCTCCATGCTTCTTGGCAACTCCGTTGACGTACTCGCTATGGTCTAATGCCAGATGGGTCATGTTCAGCTCTCCGTCGTGGCAAATCCGAAGAATTTCTTGGTCAGAGAAATTCCCTTTAAGGACGGAGCAGGCCAGTTGAGCGGGAAAACGATCGTGGCCAGCGGGGATTGGGGTGTGCGTTGTAAAAACACATTTTCTTCTGACCGCCTCCACCAGTTTTGATTCCATCGTTCCATGTTCCCGTTCCTGAGCCAGGAGATCCAACGTCAACAATGCCGCGTGGCCTTCATTCATATGGAATTTTCGTATCTGCAGATACCCGAGGGCGCGCAAGAGACGAACTCCTCCAATCCCAAGAACCACTTCTTGCGTCAGCCGATAACAAGAGTCTCCTCCATAGAGGTGAGAGGTGATCTCCTGATCCTCGGGGCTGTTGGAAGAGAGATGGGTATCGAGGAAATAAAGCGGAACTTGGTATCCTGTGACTCCGACGATAAAATACTCCCAGGCTCTAATCCATACCTCTCTCCCTTCGATGAAAACCGAGACTTGCACTCCTTTGAGCTGCATGAACTCGGTGGCATTCCAGTCAGCAGGAAGTTCCCGTTGGTTCCCATCGGAGTCAATCCCTTGTCGGAAGTAGCCTTTCTTATTCAGCAGAGTGACGCCGACAATCGGAACCTCCAGATCGGCGCAGGCGCGCAACGTATCACCAGCCAAGACCCCCAACCCGCCGCTATAGGTGGGGATACGGGAATCAAACCCAATCTCCATGCTGAAGTAAGCAATCTGCGGTTCTTTTTTTAACAGCGCCAAGTCGTGATCAATCGAAGGGGGCTTCATAATTTCAATGCATTATACAACAACTAGAACCTCATTGCTATTGAATGGGACAAAAAAACAGAAGGACCGATCTGAAATCGGCCCTTCTGTTTTTGATACAAATATTTTCGCCCCAAAAACATTTACTTCTTTTTCTTTTTTTTTGCTGCCATTCTCTTTTTCCCCCTTTCAATCTCGCAGATATTCGAGATACAACTTCTTTATAACAGAAATGAAAAGAGAGTGTCAATAGTTATTTACAAATTTATTGCTGAATTTCTTCTTTGATTCTTTGAAGATCGGTCAGCGGAATTTTACACGCATAATTTTCGCACACATAGAGAGTTGTTTTTCCGTCAATCGCTTTCTGCTGTGCCAAAAAAGGAACCAGAGAAATGATTTCTTTCGCTTCTAGGTCATCGGAAGGACGGAATGCGACGACTTTGTTTGGAATAAACGTTTGATAAATCAGCCTGCTTACTTCCGCGGTTTCTTCCGCCTGCGTCTTCCCGGAAATGACGATCTCTTTGGAAGGAGCAATAGCAAAATCCAATGCGATCAGCAATTGGCTGTAGGAAGAAGGATTCTGGGACACACCGTTTGCAAAGGCGCTCATCAGAAGTTCTGCTTTTTTCTCAAACTCCTTTTCCATGGTCAGCCTCCCCAATCGAATGAGATCAAGCGCCGCGATGGAATTCCCAGATGGAACCGCTCCATCATAGACCTCCTTGGGTCTGAGGATGAGCGTTTCAGCATCGCTTCCCGTCAGATAGAAACCACCTCTGGTTTCATCCCAGAAGAGTCGGATCATCTCAGAACAGAGTTGTTTGGCTTGGCTGACATATTTTGGGTCGAAGCTGGCTTCATAAAGGTCAATCAAACCATGGATGAAGAAAGCGTAATCCTCTATATAAGCAGGAATGGCGGCTTCTTCTTTTCGATAGCGGTGAAGCAGTCGGCCGTCGGTACGTTTCATCTTGGTCAGGATGAATTCGGCCGCTTTCTGTGCGGCTGCCAGATATTTAGGCTCCTCCAATACTCGTGAAGCGAAAGCAAAACTAGAAATCATCAAACCGTTCCAATCGGCAAGAATTTTATCATCCAGATGGGGGCGGAGCCGCTGGAGGCGCGCCGCAAAAAGCTTTTTTTGGACTTCCGCAAGGATTTTTTCTATTTCCTGCGGCGATTTTTTAAATTGATCTGCCGCTGTTTGAACGCTAAGACGCTGGTAAAGGATGTTTTTGCTCCCAAATTCTCCTTGGGGATCCTGTGCCACATTCCCTTCTTTTTCGACTCCGTAAAAAGAGCTGACGATTTCGGTTATATCAGGTCCCAGCAGCTGGAGGATTTCCTGATAGCTCCAAACATAAAAAGCCCCTTCCCGCTTTTCATTGGGATGAGCCGCATCCGGGGAGCTGTCGGCATCTTCAGCAGAGTAAAATCCACCAGCTGAATCTGTCATGTCACGCAGAACATAATCTAATATGTCACGGGCGACGCGTGCGTATTCGGGATTGTGAGTAGCTTGGTAGGCTTCCAGATAACTCTTGGCTAAAATGGCCTGATCGTAGAGCATCTTCTCAAAATGCGGCACAAACCACCGCTCATCCGTCGAGTAACGGTGAAACCCGCCGCCGACTTGATCGTACATCCCCCCTTTGGCCATCCCTTGCAGGGTTTTCTCGATCATCGCCAGTGCTTGGGCATCTTGAGTCCGTTTCCAGTAACGTAAAAGAAAAGAGATCGTATGACTGTGCGGGAATTTCGGCGCAGGACCAAATCCCCCGTAGCTCGAATCAAACGCACCGCGCAGGTGTTGGTAGGCTGTCTCAAGGGTCTCTTTGCCTAACGTGCCGGTGGTGTCTGTCAGATGCTGTTGGCGGAAGCCTTGCACTAACTCTTTGCTGGATTGAACAAGTTCCTCTCGTTTGGTTTTCCATGCGCCGGATATCGAGAGAAGAAGTGTCTTAAATCCCGGCCGCCCCCATCGATCTTCCGGCGGGAAGTAAGTTCCTCCGTAAAAAGGATGTCCATCCGGTGTCAGAAACACCGACATGGGCCAGCCACCCGAACCGGTCATCGTCATCACCGCCTGCATGTAGATTTGGTCCAGGTCAGGCCGCTCCTCCCGATCTACTTTGATCGAGACAAAATTCTCATTCATGATCTTGGCAATCTCTGGATTTTCAAACGACTCTTCCTCCATTACATGACACCAGTGGCAAGTAGAGTAGCCGATCGAAAGGAAAATTGACTTATCTTCCTTGCGGGCTTTCTCAAAGGCCCCTGTCCCCCACGGATACCAATCCACCGGGTTGTGGGCGTGTTGTAAAAGGTAGGGGCTTTTTTCGTGGATCAGGCGATTGGTGTTTTCTCCATAGCCATAGCCCTCTTTTTCTAAATCTTCTTTTGGAATGAAGCGAAGCGCTGCCGAATTGATGCAGTAGCGCAGTCCGGTCGGAGCGGGGCCATCGGAGAAAACATGGCCTAAATGCGAATCCCCCTGCCGGCTTTTCACCTCGGTCCGGGTTGTGAAGAGACTTTTATCTTCTTTTTCGACAACATTCTGCGAGTTAAGAGGTTTGGTAAAACTGGGCCAGCCGGTGCCGGAGTCGAACTTGTCGAGCGAACTAAAGAGCGGTTCCCCTGTCACAGCATCAACGTAAATTCCCTCGCGTTTGTTATTCCAATACTCATTCTGAAAAGGGGGCTCGGTGCCGCACTCCTGAGTGACATGGTATTGGATGGGGGTTAATTTTTTCTTTAATTCTTCCTGCTGGGGTTTTTGAGATATCTTCTCGTTGGTTTCCATCTTTAATAAAAGGGGACACGCCCTCTCCTGATTCCGCCACATCTTTTTCAGGTAGGGCTCCCGGCCGGAGTGATACTTGTAATTTTTATAGTGCTCCGGATTTTTTAGGTAATACCCTTGATGATATTCTTCAGCGGGATAAAACTCAGCCGCCGGCCGGATTTCAGTGGCAACCGGTTTGTCAAATTTCCCTGAACGCTCCAGCTCCTGTTTCGACATTTCGGCTAATTTCTTTTGCTCCTCATTATGATAGAAAATAGCGGTTTTATACTGGGACCCTTTATCGGCAAATTGGCCAATCGAATCGGTTGGATCAATACCGCGCCAAAAGGCGTCCAGAAGTTGAGCATAGTTGATTTTAGAAGAATCATACGTTACCTGAACAGCTTCTAGATGCCCCGTCGTTCCAGAGCAAACCTCTTCATATGTGGGATTTTTTTTGTGGCCTCCCGTATAACCAGCCACTGCCTCAGTGACACCATCGAGCTGCTCAAAAGGAGATTCCATACACCAGAAACAGCCCCCGGCAAAGGTGGCTGTTTCTGGTTTTTTCTCTGCATAGAGTCGAGAGGGGGTTATCATAGCCAAAGTTAATGCTGCCAAGAAAAAACGTCTCAATTCTTCAGCTCTACCGCCTCTTGCGTGGGCTCAAGCCGAGCGGCCACGGGAATCATATGATCGTTCTCATCGTAAGTGTATCGAGGCTGACCGTTTACTTTGTGGATCCGGACGCGATCGGATTGTACCCTTAACGCTCCGTCAGACGCTGCGATCACATCGAAATCCAGATCCAGAGTTTCCCCCGTATCAACATCTGTCATATCCGTACAGGAGTAGTAATAATCACCTGTTTTCCCCACTCGCTCATGAACTCGAATTAATTCTAAATTTCTGACCTGTCCTGTTACCTCATCTGTAATCGTGTAGGAACCATTTTGTTGAACAGCTTCATCAATGAATCCACTGATGGAGGACCGAATAGCCTCCGGTGTTGGCTCTACGGCAACCACCGCAGGTTGCGACTGCATTGCGGTTCCACCATGTTCTTTCGCATGATCGTGTCCGGCATGTTCCTTACCTGCGTGTTCTTTCCCTCCATGTTCTGCCGCCCAGCTCAGTGGCTGGAAAGCGAACGTCCCCACTACTAAAGCGATTCCTGCGGTATCAATCCACCGTGTTCTCATTGCATTCCTCCTTTGTGTTTTTTAGACATTGATATTTTTATAATACAATGACACCTTAATTCCGTTTTGCGGTTGTCCGTCTACTTCAATATACGGGTAGAATAAGATATTGATAGGCCCTCCTTTCTGTTTCGGGACTAACTCGATATCCCGTCCCACACTGATCATGAATTTATTAGGATCAAAATTGCCAAAATAGTCCTCCTTCTTTTCAGGATGTTTCCATGCCTCCGAAGCATCGACCGGTTTCCATCCTTCCCCGTTCTCGTAGAACTCTGCCCAGCAATGGTAGCCGGGAATTTCTCCCTCCTCGCTTTGTTCAGGGATGGTGACACCGATTTTAAATCGTGAGGGGATTTCCGCCGCCAATGCCATGGAAATAAACAACGAGTGAAAATCGGTGCAATTCCCAGCCCCGACCTGGCAAGCACGAAGAGTATCCCCTTTTCCCCAGCCGGGGATCGTCTTATCGTACTTCATGTGTGCTAAGACATAGTCATAGACCCCCCTTGCCTTTTCGGCGAGTTGCCGTCTCCCCCCCGTTGCTATTTTGCTTCGCTGGCGAACATCGTCATTGATAACCATCAAGATTGAAGGCTGCAGATATTTTTGCAAGGTAGAAACGTTCTTACGAGATTGGTATTCTCTCTGATCAGTGATGACATGGTATTTGACCTTTAAGTGAATCTGCGGGGGCAACGGAGCCTGCAAAGAAATATAAAGGAGGTCATTTCCAAAGATGGGATCTTTCTCAATCTCGTACGGTAATTCCGTTTCGATCTTCCGTGAGAGTACTTTTTGGCCATCTCGTGTATTTCCCAAAGGGACCCAGATACGGACCTCCTTTGCCCCTGCCGTTATTTCAGGGATTCTTCCTATATAAGAAAGCTCAAACTCCCGCCTTTCGGGGAAAGGGATAAGCCGTTCCATTTGGCACCACGATTGCCAACTCTGAACGGATACAATGGTCAGACAAACAAGAAGGGCAAACTGTTGGATCACTTGTCGCATAAATCCATATTTTATTGCAAACGCGTTTTGAATGCAACTTGCCAATGGGGGCGTCTTGTGAGTTTCCTGACTTTGGCTGGTTTTTACAAAAATAACCCCACAAAACTGGGATGTACCCATGGGAGCTAGGAATAGGAGATTTCGTCAGGGAGTTCATTGATGTCGTCTCTTTCGTGTGGGAAATATTCTCTCAGTTTTTCACCAATCAAGCGAACTGCTTCGACAATGCCATCGGCAAAGCGATTCTTCTTGAAATGTTCGGTCATTGTCTGAGCCATTTCGTCCCAGAGTCCCTCCGGAACCTTTTCATGGATTCCTACGTCTCCAATCACAGCGAATCGTCTGCTTTTTACGTTAAGAAAGATTAAGACACCGTTTCTAGTTTTGGTATTGGTCATTCCAATTTTTTCAAAGATTTCATTGGCATGGGCCAAGATGTCTTCTTGGGTTCTTCTTACCAAATGGACACGGATTTCGCCGGAAGTTTTCTTCTCTACTTCCCGAATAACAGCGGCGATTTGTTCTTTTTCTTTTTTTGAGAAAAAGAGAATCGGTTCAGAGCTACGATTACCAACGCCCACTGGCACCTCCACCTCCGAAGCTTCCGCCTCCTCCTGAGAAACCGCCGCCACCCGAAAATCCTCCCCCACCTCCTGAGAAACCACCGAAGCCCGTTCGTGTACCATAATAACCCCCTTGGGAGGAAAGGCGCGCATTGAAAAACGCCCGGTAGAGAAAATTAAAGAAGAAGAACAGAAAAGCAAAGCGAAGCCCCCACCCCCAGAAGGTGTAGCGATTATGGTAAAGACGATGTCCAAAAAAGTAAGCAGTGTATCGAATTAGATCAATGATCGAAAGAACGGCCACAAAAATGAGGAAAAATATCAAGAATGCCGAAAGTTGTACATCCCCGGAAGGTTTTTCAGGCTCCGTTTTGAATTCTCCCTGCGTCGCCTGCATAATGGCGACCACGCCGTCGGTAATCCCTTCTTCAAATCTTCCTTGTGAGAAATGCGGAACCACAATCTGGTGAATTATTTGCCCCGCGAGGGCATCGGGTAAAACTCCTTCTAATCCATAGCCAACTTCAATTCGAATCAGATGGTCATCTCTGATGATCAGAAAGATAACTCCATTATCGCGCCCTTTTTGCCCTACTTTCCATCTCTCTGCCAGGTGGATGGAGAATTCTTCTAGCGGTTCTCCGCCGAGGGTGGGCAAGATAACGACAACGACTTGGTTGGTAGTTTTCTGTTCGTAGTCACGAAGAGTTTGTTCCAGCTGATTTCTTGTTTGGGCAGAGAGAAGATCGGCGTGATCAGTGACATACCCTTCCGGACGGGCGGGAATTTCAACAGCACCCACAGCGCTAAAAAGAGCAAGCCACCCCAAACACAGAGTAATACCAACAATAAAGGGTCTCTGGAATCGGAACATTCCTTAAAATTTTACCGTCGGTGCTTTTGCCGCCCCTTCGTCGGCTTG
>JAHFFC010000003.1 GCA_023248175.1 Candidatus Omnitrophota bacterium
GTCGACGGATTGTCTTGGTCTTTATTTTAATGACGGCTGCTCTTATTGGATTTTATTTAATGAATCAGGGTTCTAGTCGGAGTCTTTTTTATTTGATTTGTCTTGCCTTGGGGTTTGCGACGGGTTACTGGGCGGTTTTTGTCACTATTGCTTCTGAGCAATTTGGGACGAACATCCGCGCGACCGTGGCAACAACGGTCCCTAATTTTGTAAGAGGGGCAGTGGTTCCCTTGACGGCCTCTTTTCAGTTATTGAAAGGGTCGTTTGGGGTATTGGGAAGTGCGGGAATGGTTGGGGCTGTCAGTATTCTTCTTGCCCTCTCTGCTCTTTTCTTCCTTGAGGAAACGCACGGTAAGAATTTGGATTATCTCGAGTCATAACCATGACGCAGACAAAAACCATTGTTGTAAAAATAGGAAGTTCTACGTTGGCCGCCAAAAGTGGGAAGTTGGACCATGATTTCATGGGAACTTTTTGTAAGGAAATGGCCCATTTTCAAAAAATGGGGAAACAATTTATTCTGGTGACATCCGGGGCTATTATTGCGGGATCGGAGCGCTTGGGGAAAGTGGGGAGACTTAGAACCATTCCAGAGAAACAGGCGGCAAGTGCGGTGGGGCAGAGTCTTTTGATGCATGCGTATGAAACGATTTTCCATTCGTGCGGCATAACTATTGCACAAGTCCTTCTCACGCGTGATGCGATTTCGGATCGTCATCGGTATATTCACGTGCGCCATACTTTTGAGGAGCTCCTCCGTTTAAACGTCATTCCCATTATCAATGAAAATGATCCCGTTTCTGTCGATGAAATTAAGGTGGGGGATAACGATACGCTGGCTGCGCTGGTAGCGAGTTTGATCGGCGCTGATTTGTTGGTCTTGTTTACGGATGTGGAAGGACTTCGCGTAAAGGGAAAAATCGTCGATGTAGTGGAAAATAATCTAGACGAAATTATCCAGGGAATCGTTTCGCAAAAAACGACAAAAAGTATCTTTGGAACGGGGGGCATTCTCACGAAACTAGAGGCAGCAAAGGTGGCTGGAGGGGCCGGCATTCCCATGATCATCGCACAAGGACGAAAAGAGAAGGTCCTTTCTAAGATTGTAGAAGGAGAAAAAGTTGGGACCCTCTTTGTCCCGCGAGAAAATAAGTTGGACAGTCGGAAACGTTGGCTGGCGCATGGTCTTCCGGCGACTGGCTCTATTGTGGTGGATGGTGGGGCGGCTGAAGCCTTGCTTACGCAGGGACGGAGTCTTCTCCCTGTCGGGGTGAGAGAGGTAGAAGGGGAATTTGAACCCGGAGATGTCATTCGTATTGTATCGGCTGGGAAAGAAGTTGCGCGGGGACTTAGTAATTATGGGAGTCAGGATATTCTGAAGATAAAAGGGAAGCGAGCTTCCGAAATTGAGAAATTGCTTGGTTATCATGCGGGGGACGAAATCGTTCACCGTGATAACCTCGTCTTGTTATAATACTTTTGTTGTCATCTCTCATGAAAAAAATTGGATCTTTATCAGAACTAAAACAACGGAAGAGCCTCAAGTTTCCTATCAAACAAGGAAAATGGGAATCAGAGGGATTCTTGATTTGGTTTGAGGGGAAACCATACGCTTACAAAAATGAATGTCAGCATCTTCATGTCACACTCGACATGGATGACAACGATTTCTTTGCAATCGATGGAACCCTTCTCTGTTGTAAGACCCACGGAGCGCTTTATCAAGCGGATACCGGCTATTGTGTGGGGGGACCTTGCGCAGGAGAGACGCTTAAGAAATTGAAGATAGAAATGAAAGGGGACGCTATTTATTTAGCGGAGTAGGTTCCTGCTGGGTGGCCTGCCATTCTTGGATTTTTTCCCAATTGATATCTGGCGAGAGGGCAGCGCGGTAGCGGTGATTTTCTTGATAGCGTTTGTCGATTGGATAAGGGGTGGTCCCCTTTTTTGAATAATCAATAAGGAAAAGTTGGTTTTCCTTTTCTGGGAAGAAAAGCGTCAAATGTTTACGGCTTACCTCGTTGGCTACTCGGGGGATGGTGAGTCCTGTTTCAATTTCCCTTCCTATTTCTAAAATTTCCCCTTCTCCTATTACTCTGATACAGAGGTTTTCTGGGATTTGGGTCTCTTTGAGATGAAAGTATCGTGCAATATCTACCACAACGATAAAAGGGGGGGTGTCCCCTTTTTTGAAAAAGTGTAAACTAATTACGTAAGTTTGTCCGAGTTCAAGGGCGAGGGGGGTAGAAGGAAGAGAAATCAGAAGATCAATGGATTTAATAATGTAGGGTTTGGTAGTGGGCCGGATAATTCTTTGGCCAGGTACGATGGGAGTTGCTTCATTGAAATTGATGCCGGGGAAAGCCTCGTAGGGAGGGACTCTTTTCGGGAGAGAACCTATTCTTCCCTTTGTGGGCCAAAGGGTTGCGAGGATTTTTCTAATTCCTTTCATGGTACTTATATTTCGATCTTTTTCTCAAAAAAATTCAAAAATTTTCTGGGAAGGGTGTCTGGAAATGAGAAGTTAGGCTTTGTTGAGGAACTGTTCGAATGCTTCGAGGCGTTTTTT
>JAHFFC010000022.1 GCA_023248175.1 Candidatus Omnitrophota bacterium
TGCCTCATGATTAATTGAGATTCAATCTGTTTCATTGTATCGAGCATTACACCGACAATGATCAATAATCCGGTACCGCCAAAAAAACTGGCAATCCCGTAGGGGACTCTCATCCACCCGCCTATCAAATCGGGGAAAATCGCAATAATCGCCAGAAAAGCGGCCCCCACCAGCGTCACCCGTGTCAAAATAAAATCCAAATACTCTGATGTCGGCTTACCGGGACGAATCCCCGGGATAAAACCCCCGTATTTTTTCATATTGTCTGCCACATCAATCGGATTAAACGTGATCGCTGTATAAAAATACGAGAAAAAGATAATGAGTAGAACGTATAAAGTCGTATAGAGTGTTTGACCACGAGTCAACCATCCTGCAAATTGTTGAACAGCGGTGTTCGGAATAAAACCGGCAATGGTTGCCGGAAACAAAATAATCGATTGCGCGAAAATAATCGGGATAACCCCCGGCTGATTCACTCGTAAAGGGATATAGGTACTCTGCCCTCCATAAACCTTCCTCCCAACAACCCGTTTGGCGTATTGTACCGGAATCTTCCGCTGCCCTTGTGTTATTAAAACTACTGCCACGACGACCGCTATGAGCATCACTACTAGCAGAACGACCGCTGGCAATTTCAATTGCGCTTTCTGTGGAGAGAAAGGAGATGTCAAAACAAAAAGTTGATAAAGAGATAAAGGAATTCTCGAAACAATACCCGCCGTAATTAAAAGAGAAATCCCGTTTCCAATGCCAATCTCCGTAATAGTTTCCCCTAAATACATGATGAAAGCAGTCCCTGTTGTCAGAGTTAAAACCGTCAGGAAACGAAACCCCCAGCCTGGGAATTCAACAATCTCTCTTCCCATAAAATGCTGCGGGTTTTCTAACCAGAGAGCAATAAAGAACGATTGAATGATGGACAATAGAATCGTCCCATAACGGGTATATTGGGTAATTTTCCTTCTCCCTAGTTCTCCTTCCTTAGCCAGCTTCTCTAAAGAAGGGATGACCGCCGTCAACAGCTGTAGGATAATGGAAGCTGACACATAAGGCATAATCCCAAGCGCGAAAATCGTCAACCGTTCAATGGCTCCACCACTGAACATGTTCATCACCCCGAACAAAGCCCCCCCTTGCGTCCGGGCGATATCTTCGAAAAATCGGGACAGCTCCGCCCCATTGACTCCCGGGGTAGGGATATAGGCACCTAGACGGTACACTGTCATCAGGCCCAGAGTCACCAAAATTTTTTTCTTCAAATCCGGTATCTTGAAAATGTTGCTAAACGCTGATATCATATTTGGTTAATTCCTTTGCTAGGCGTTAGGAATTAGGCATTAGGAGTTAGGAAAACTCAAATGAAACCCGTCCTATCGCCTATTTCCTATCTCCTATCACCTCTATTGTTCCACCGGCCTTCTTGATTTTTTCAATCGCCTTGGCTGAAAACTGATGAGCTACCACTCGCTTTGGCTTCTTTATTTCCCCCTCACCCAGAATTTTCACCGGCGATGTTTCCTTTTCCACTAATTTCTCCTTCAAGAGAATCCCTGGAGTAATAACATCGGCTTCTATTCTTTCCAACTCCCTGACATTGACCACTTGGTAAGCAATTCTATAGCGATTGTGGAACCCTCTTTTCGGAATCCGACGAACCAAGGGCATCTGGCCCCCTTCAAACCACGGAGGAACACTAAAACCAGTCCTAGCTCCCTGCCCCTTTGTTCCACGACCAGCCGTCTTGCCATGCCCGGAACCCGTTCCGAATCCGCGCCGTTTTGGACGATGCCTCGCCCCTTTCGGGAGACGTAATTCTTCTATCCTCACAAAATAGTCTCCTTAGCCGTCTCTTTTTCCTTTTCCATGCGAACGTTCTCTTTGGTAACTTCAGACTCATTCAAAAGAGAATGTCGGCTTAAACTTAGTTGACTTAAACCCTCAAACGTTGCCTTAATGACATTGATGGGATTGTTACTCCCCATACTCTTGCTTAAGATGTCCTTGATACCCGCACCAACACAGACGGCACGAACCGGTCCTCCAGCAATAACTCCAGTCCCTGGGAATGCCGGTTTTAACAATACCCATGCCGCGCCAAAGTGGCCTTTGACTTCGTGAGGAATGGTCATCCCCTTCATTGACACACTCACCATGCTCTTCTTAGCCTGCGCAATCCCTTTACGGATCGCATCGGCAACTTCATGCGCCTGGCCAAGAGCGTATCCGACTTTCCCTTTTCCATCGCCAATGACTACGAGTGCGCCAAAAGAAAAATGCCTCCCCCCCTTGACAACTTTCGCTACTCGGTTGACTTGAATGACCTTCTCGATAAACTCATTCTGCGGCTGTGCTGATTCTCGTCGCGGCATCAAAACTGTAACCCTGCCTCTCTTGCTGTATCGGCAAGCTCTTTCACTCGGCCGTGGTAAAAATTACCTCCTCGATCAAAGATCACTTGTTTGAACCCTTTTTCAATCATTCTTTTTGCCAAAATTTTTCCCAGCTCTTTGGCAGCAGTGATATTGCCACCATAAGGAATTTGTTTTCGCAGTTGTTCTTCCATGGAAGAACAACTCAAAAGCGTTTTACCGGATAAATCATCAATGAGCTGCACGCTAATATGCTTGTGACTGCGAAAAACATTCAGACGGGGACGTTCAGAGGTCCCGATCACTTGTTTTCTCGCCCTTTGATGACGACCGATTCTTCTTAATTCTTTAACGGATGTGCTCATGTTCTATACCCTATGCGGTTGTTTTAGCAACTGTTTTGCCTGCTTTTCGTCGAACCTGTTCATTCACATACCGAATTCCTTTGCCCTTGTAAGGTTCTGGCGGGAAATAAGAACGAATGACCGCAGCGCACTGCCCCACACTAGCCTTATCTGCCCCCTTAACAACAATCTGGGTCGGTTTTGGCGTTTCGATGGTGATTCCTTCAGGGATTGTCATCTCAACCGGATGCGTAAATCCCAGGTGCATCGTAAACTGTTTTCCCTGAACCTGTCCGCGGAATCCGATGCCATTGATTTCGAGTTCCTTCTGGAATCCTTGAGTCACACCCTGGACCATATTCGCGATGATGCTGCGGGTCAATCCATGCAACGCCCTGTCTTCCTTGGAATCAGAACTTCTCTCGATGACAATTTTTTTGTCGGCCACCTGAGCTTTAATCCCTGCAGGAATGGTAAAATTGAGTTTTCCCTTCGGACCCTCTACATGAATAGAACCATCCTTCATTTGAACCTGAATTTTCTCCGAAAGCTGAACCGGTATCTTTCCTATACGTGACATACGAACCTCACCAGATGTAGCACAGCACCTCGCCCCCTACTCCTGTTTCCCGAGCCTGACGGTCTGTCATGATCCCATTGGATGTCGTCAGAATCGCTGTTCCCAGACCACCGCGAACAACAGGAAGTTTCTCTTTAGAGCGATAAATCCGTAGTCCTGGCTTTGAAACCCGTTTCAGAGCTGATAGGATCGGTTTTTTTCCCTCATAACGAAGATAAACCCGAATCGTTCCCAACCCAAGCCCTTTGAGTGTCCTGTGATTCCGGATATACCCCTCTTGTTTGAGCAGGTCCACAATCCGGAGCAACAGTTTGGAAGCAGGGACTTCCACCTTCTCCGCACCGTTCTGACTAGCAATTTTAATCTTGTTTAACGCATTCGCAATGGTATCCATTTTTACCTTTTCTTTTTACCAGCTTGCCTTGATGACTCCGGGAATCTCACCCCGTGAAGCCATTTCTCTTAGACAAATTCGGCAAAGTCCAAATTTCCGATAATAAGCTCTCGGCCTGCCGCAAACGTGACAGCGGTTGTACCCTCTCACCTTGAACTTGGGAGTCCGTTTCTGCTTAATGATCAAACATTGTTTTGCCACGTAAACCCCTTTTCTTAGACTCGTAAACCTGCTAACTCGCCAACCCGCTAACCTTTCCTAAAAGGCATCCCGAAAAGAACCATGAGTTCTTTTGTCTCTTCTTTATTCTTTGCCGTGGTCACTATGACTACGTCCATTCCTTGGACGTTCACAACCTTGTCATATTCAACTTCAGGGAAAATGATCTGCTCATTCAACCCAAAAGCATAATTACCGCGTCCGTCAAAAGAAGAGACAGAGAGTCCTCTAAAATCCCGAATTCTGGGCAAAGCAATACTAATCAGCCGATCCAGAAATTCGTACATATGTTTTGAACGAAGGGTTACCTTGCATCCAATGGGGTCTCCCTTTTTAATCTTGAAATTGGCAATCGCTTTCTTGGAGCGAGTGACCACGGGATGCTGCCCCGCAATCATCGCCAGTTCACTGACAGCGTTATCAATTTTCTTGATATCCTGCGCCCCTTCGCCGATCCCCATGTTGATGACAATCTTTTCCAGCCGAGGAACCTCAAAGCCATTGCGATAGCCAAATTTCTGCATCATCTTTGGCACAATCTGCTCTCGATAGAACTTTTGCAATCGAGGATTTTCTGCAGGTTTTGCTTTCACCTCTACTGTAACTTCTTCTATAGTTTTTCTTGCCATAAGATTACTCAATCACTTGACGACACGCCTTGCAGAACCGGGTCCGTGAGCCGTCTTTTAAAATCTGGATCCCTGTCTTGCTCGGTTTTTTACAGCCCGGACAAATAAGCATGAGATTCGACAGATGCATTGGACTTTCTTGCTGCAAAATACCCCCCGGCTGGTCCTGGCTTTTGCGGCGATGATGTTTTTTCACGAAATTCACTCCCTGAACAAGAGCCCTTTGGTCCTCTTTAAGCATACGAATGACTTTCCCACTCTTGCCGCGATCTTTTCCTATTAAAACCTGTACGGTATCATCTCTGCGAATATGAAAACGCATGGATTACAGAACCTCCGGTGCCAGCGAAATAATTTTCGTAAAATTTTTATCTCTCAACTCACGCGCCACAGGCCCGAAAATACGGGTCCCCCGAGGGTTCCCCTGAGTATCAATGAGAACCACCGCGTTTCTGCTGAAACGGATATAGGATCCATCCAGCCGGCGAATGGCTTGCCTGCTTCTCACGATCACTCCGCGGGCCATCTCCCCTTTTTTTACCGACGCGTCAGGGCTGGACTCCTTAATGTTTACTGTCACCACATCTCCCACCGCAGCGAACAGGGTGTTTGATCGGTGAAGCACCTTGATACAGGAAGCGATTTTCGCTCCGGTATTGTCCGCCACATCTAAGCGGGTCTTCATTGGGATCATACACTCGTCTCCTGTTTCAGCTTCGAAATAATTCCCGCGACCTTCCATCGCTTCTCTTTTGACAGGGGCCGTGTTTCCATAATTCGGACTGTGTCACCTATTTTTGCCTTTGATTCCTCATCGTGAACCTTATAATTGACATAATGACGAATGACTTTTTCATAAGTCGGATGACGAGCCAACCGGGTGACTCGAACCACCACTGTTTTGGTCATTTTGTCACTGGTGACGATTCCCGTTAACTCTTTACGACGCCCTGGTTGCTGCGACATTTTGTTCTTCCCTCTCTTCCAGTACAGTCAAAATTTTAGCGATTTCTTTTTTCTTCAATCGAAACTGATGGGGTTTCTCAACGTTCGCCGTTGAAGCGGCCAATCGCAATTCATAAATCTCCTTCTTTAACTGACGCAGCCGCTCCTGCAATTCTCCCGCGGATTTGTCTCGAATTTCTCTCATCTTAACAGTCGCCATTTTTACACGTTCACCGGGTGCCTAGTTAGAAAACGAGTTCTCATCGGCAGTTTATGAGCAGCTAAGCGCATCGCCTCTTTCGCCACTCCTTCAGGGGTTCCCTCAATTTCAAACAGCATTCTCCCTCTTTTGATCACAGCCACCCAATGATCCACAGCTCCCTTTCCTTTTCCCATTCGAGTCTCAGCCGCTTTCTTAGTCACCGCCTTATCAGGGAAAATTCGAAGCCAGACGCGCCCCCCTCTTTGAAGATGCCGAGTGAGAGCCACACGCGCCGCCTCAATTTGGATATTCGTCAACCAGCAATTTTCCAACGCTTGAAGTCCATATTCTCCGAAGGCAATCGTAGCACCTTTGTATGCGACCCCTTTGCGCCGCCCTCTTTGATTCTTCCGATATTTAACGCGCGCCGGCATTAAAGGCATTTTTACACCTTACTCGCAACCTCTGCTGGCGCTTCCTGAGAAGCTGCAACAACCGGAGCGCTTGCATGTTTTTGAGGAAGCACTTCTCCTCGATAGATCCAAACCTTCACTCCAATCAAACCATAAGTGGTTTTTGCTTCGGCAAATCCATAATCAATATCAGCCCGCAACGTATGAAGCGGGACCTTTCCCTCGAGATACTTTTCTCGTCTGGCCATTTCAGCCCCGCCGAGGCGACCGGAACAGATGAGCTTAATGCCGCCGGCTCCTGAGGCCATGGTTTGCGAAATCGCTTTTTTCATTGCCCGCCGGAAAGCGATCCTTTTCACCAGCTGAAACGCCACGTTCTCAGCAACTAACTGAGCATCAAGGGAGGGATTCTTGATCTCTTTGACGTCAATCAATATCTCTTTATTTTTGGCAATCTTCTGCAATTCCTCGCGAAGCCGGTCAATATCAGCTCCCTTGCGGCCAATAATAACTCCCGGTTTTGCCGTGTGAATTTCGATGCGGACTTTTCCGCTGGCCCGTTTGATGATGGTTTGTGAAATACTCGCGCTGTTATATTGCTCTTTAATAAATTTCCTAATTTGAAAATCTTCATAAACCCAGGCTGCATAATCTTTCTTTCGCCCGAACCACTGTGAACGCCATGTCTTGACGATTCCGATTCTAAAGATGTATGGATGAGACTTTTGTCCCATTTAGAAATTACCTCCATCCCTGTTCAAGCACCACTTCAAGATGCGTGGTTCTTTTTAAAATAGGCATCGATCGTCCCATACTTCCCGCTCTAAACCGCTTCGCCATAGGACCTCCGTTTGCCTGAATATCCGCGATTACCAGCTGATCGGGTGTGATTTCCCTGAACTGCTGTCTCGCGTTGCTAAGTGCCGACTCCAAAAGCTTTCTGACGGGTGAACTCGACCTCTTCTGGAGATTTGCCAAAATAGCAAATGCCTGATCGAGTTTTTTGCCACGAACCAGGTTAATCACCTGTCTCGCTTTTAGAGGAGCCACCTTGATATATTGAGCCTTCGCCGTGATTGCCATAAGATTTTATGTCTTCGCTGCCGACCGTTCTGTGTGAGCGCTATGCTTACGGAAAATGCGGCTCGGAGCAAACTCTCCCAGTTTATGCCCAACCATATTCTCAGTCACAAACACCGGAAGAAACGCTTTCCCGTTATGAACTGAAAACGTCAACCCGACAAAATCAGGAATAATCGTTGATCTTCGGGACCATGTTTTGATCGGTTTTCGGTCTCCCGCTTTCTTGGTTGTCTGTGCTTTCTTCATTAAATGGTCATCGACAAATGGACCTTTTGTCACTGAACGCGCCATTTTTTAAGCCACCTGTTGTCCCTTCTTTTTCTTGGACGGCCTTCTCTTTAAAATGTAGCGGCTCGTCGGATGATGTCTCTTTCGAGTTTTGAACCCTTTACTCTTCATCCCCCATGGACTGCATGGATGCCGTCCGCCAGAACTCTTTCCTTCTCCACCCCCCATGGGGTGATCATGCGGATTCATGGCAACTCCCCGTACTGAGGGACGAATTCCCATCCAGCGAGACCTTCCAGCTTTTCCAATAGAGAGAGTCTCGTGTTCAATATTTCCCATCTGTCCCACTGTTGCCCAGCAGTTAATATGGACCAGACGGACTTCGCCCGACGGCAGCCGGATGTGAGCGTAATCTCCTTCTTTTGCCATGATCTGTGCGGCACTGCCGGCGCTTCGAGCCAATTGTCCCCCTTTTCCGATCTTTAACTCCACGTTGTGAACCACGGTCCCAACCGGAATCACCTGCAACGGAAGCGCGTTTCCCAGTCGCGCTTCGGCTTCCGCGGAAGCAATGACTTCATTCCCCACTTCCAGCCCGACCGGAGCCAAAATATACCGCCTCTCCCGATCCGTATACTCGACCAACGCAATTCGTGCAGTCCGATTAGGATCGTATTCAATAGCGATGATTTTACCGGAGACATCTTTCTTGTCTCTCTTGAAATCAATCAAGCGGTACCGCTGTTTGTGACCTCCCCCTTGATGGCGGCAGGTGATATGCCCATGCAGATTTCGGCCCCCGGTTCTTTTCTTGGCCTGGGTCAATTTCTTTTCAGGGAGGGTTTTTGTAATTTCTTCAAACGTTGGGTAAGTTGCCCAACGTTGTCCCGGCGTTAAAGGTCTTACGGTTCGAATTCCCATTAGCTAATCTCGATCTTCTCGCCCGCTCGAAGGGTCACAATCGCCTTTTTCCAATCAGGAGTTTTTCCAGGGACAGAGCGAACTCGTTTCCATCGGCCAAACACTTTGATGGTATTCACTTTCCTGACATGAACTTTATAAAGCTGTTCTACTGCTTTCTTAATGTCTATCTTGTTGGCTGTCGGACTGACTTCAAAGAAATACTTCCCCAGCCCTGTTTGCAGTGTTCCTTTTTCTGTCTGTAAAAATTTTAGAATGACATCGTGTGCGTCTATCATCCCACCACCTGTTTTAATCGCACCATCAATTCTTCAAAAGCCTTCTTGGATAAAACAAGGTAGTTGCTTAACAACAGGTCGTAGGCATTGGTTTGTTGAGCCGTTGTCAGTTTCACTTTGTCTAAGTTACGCGCCGCGCGCTCCACCGGCATTCCCGTCCCTTCTAAGATGATCAAAACTTTTTCATTAATGCCCAGGGCGCGTAAAATCGCTGCTACTTTTTTAGTCTTAGCTTCATCCAGGGCCCACTCGTTTAAAACTTTTATTTTCTCACCTTGAACCTTGTCGTTCAACATTGATTTTAACGCCAGATCCCGCACTTTCTTTGACATTGTGTAGGAATAATCCCGTGGATGAGGACCAAAAACAATTCCTCCCTTTCTCCATAGAGGAGAACGGATACTTCCCGCGCGGGCCCGCCCTGTCCCTTTCTGCCGCCATGGTTTCTTTCCTCCCCCTGCGACATAGGCGCGTGTCTTGGTGGAAGCAGTCCCCGACCTGCGGTTGGTTTGATACATCAGCATTACCTGAGCCAGTACCGCCTTGTGGATTTTGCCATCAAAAATCTTCTGGTCAAGCAGTATCTCTTCTACTTGGACACCCTGGTTATTATAAACGGGTAATGATTTCATCCCACCACTTTCCCTGTCATCCCATCCTTTTTCTTTTCTTTATGTTCAACTTCTACGTGAACTTTCTTGCGAGCCGCGGGATTTTTGACAGCCGGGCGAATTTCCAGTAAACTATTGATCGCTCCTGGAACAGCCCCTCTCACAACCAATAAGTCTTGCGGCAGATCCAGATGAACCACTTCCAGGTTCTGGACTGTCCGCCGATCAGCTCCCATATGTCCCGGCATGCGGTGTCCTCGAAGGACTCGTCCCGGAGTTGTGTTGGACCCGATGGAACCTGGTTCTCTATGTTGCATAGAACCGTGAGCCGCTCCCCCTCCCGACCAACTCCAACGTTTCACACCGCCCTGGAATCCCCTCCCCTTGGTCATGCCCGCAACATCAACAAAATCTCCCACTTTAAACTGTTCTAGGGTGAGTTGTTTTCCAATTTCAATACCAGTGGTATTGGAGCAACGGAACTCACGCAAAAATCGAGTCGGCTCAGCGTTCACTTTCTTAAAATGACCCCGCATGGGCCGATTGAGATTTCTCTTTCCCTGACCGTAACCCAACTGAACTGCCTGATAGCCGTCTTTCTCCGCGTTCTTGACCTGCACGACAAGGCAAGGCCCCCCCTCAATCACCGTCACCGGGACTACTTTTCCTTCTTTGGAGAAAACTTGGGTCATGCCTATTTTTTTACCTAAAAGTCCGATCATTTACAAAACCTCTCGTCACTTAATCTCCACATCCACTCCCGTT
>JAHFFC010000023.1 GCA_023248175.1 Candidatus Omnitrophota bacterium
CTCCCCTGCGGCAATTTTGCTGGCAATGATCTCTGGTAAAACTTGAATAAATCCCATCGTGAAATTTATTCTAACATTCAAAAAGAGAATAAACAAGTTGTCTTTAAAACCAATCCCGTGTTATGTTATGGGAAAGTAGGATGTTTTACTCATAGAGTATGAAGATCACTATTCACCAACCCGAATATCTGCCTTGGCTTGGGTTTTTTGATAAAGTAAGTCAATGCGAGTTATTGGTTCTGCTAGATCAAGTACCCTTTACTAAGAACTATTTTCAAAATCGAAATCAAGTGAGGGGATTTCAAGGATCTGTGTGGATGACCGTTCCAGTAAAAACCAAAGAACGATTCAACCAACTCATCTGCGAAGTGGAAATTGACAACGTCAATCCTTGGCGTAGAAAGCACCTCCATACCCTGATGCAAAACTATCGCAAGGCTCCCTTTTTTGACAAATATGCCCCTTTTTTCAATGACTTCTTTCAACGGGAGTGGTCCTCCTTAAATGAGCTGAATCAAGATTGTATTCATTACTTATTAGAGCAACTAGGCATCCAGATAAAGGTCCTGCCAGCTTCAACCCTTAAACCCGAAGGGAAAAAAAGTGATTTGATCCTTGATATCTGTAAGAAGGTAGGTGCTGATACCTATCTCTCAGGGATCTCTGGGAAAGAGTATTTGGACGAATCTTCTTTTCAAAGAAATGGCATCCCTATTCTTTACCAAGAATTTCATCACCCCATTTATCAACAATTGTACGATCCTTTTATCCCATGTCTTTCAGTAGTGGATCTTCTTTTTAATTATGGTGACAAAAGTTTAGATGTTATTCGAGGAATCGGAGTGGAAACCATAGAACATCTCTTCCAGTGATGAAACTTCTAATTCCACATTCTAAGCCTTTTTTGGGAGAAGAAGAAAAAAGAGCTTGCTGTGAGGTCATTGAATCAGGACAGATCGCTCAAGGTCCTAGAGTAGAAAAATTTGAAAAGCGGTTTAGTGAATTCCTTGGGATGCCGCAAGGAGTCGCTACTAGCAGTGGCACGACTGCTTTGCATCTGGCACTCTTAGCACTTGGTGTTGGTAAAAATGACGAAGTCATTATGCCCAGTTACGTCTGTTCTGCCCTTTTAAATGCAACTTGTGCCACAGGGGCTATTCCTCGAATTGCTGACATCGAGCCGGATTATTTCAACATGGATCCTGAACAAGTCCGCAAAAATCTGACACCCAAAACAAAAGCGATCATTGTCCCCCACCTATTCGGTTTTCCAGCAGATATGGATCGTCTCTTAACCTTCGGAGTTCCCATTATCGAAGACTGTGCTCAAACCATTGGTGCTCGATGGAGAGGAAAATTAATAGGAACATTAGCTGAAGTTTCGATATTTTCCTTCTATGCGACGAAGGTAATGACTACCAGCGAAGGAGGGATGGTTCTGTCTAAATCTAAAAAGCTGATAGAAAAAATCCGTGACCTGAGAGATTATGACTACAAAAAAACTTACAAGCCCCGCTTTAATTACAAGATGACTGATCTACAAGCCGCAATGGGGATTGTACAATTGGAAAAACTCCCATTTTTTATCCAGCGCCGAAGGGAGATCAGCTCTTCCTATCATAACGAATTCTCTAACTTAAAACTAGGATTGCCATTGACAAAATCAAATCCTCAAGCCGAGCCTATTTTCTACCGTTATATTCTACCGATCAAGAAAAATAGAAAAATCTTTGAAAAAAACCTATACCAACGCGGAATTGCATGCACCCCACCTGTGGATAAACCCCTCCACCGATATCTAAAATTATCTCCTACAAATTATAAAGTCACTGAAGAAGTTTTTAAAACTGCTCTTTCTATTCCCATCTATCCTGCCTTAACAGAGAATGAAGTGCAGAAAATAATCACCGCTGTCAAGAAAGAACTGGTAAAGATGGAGTAGATTGGATATAATAAGGACTATACGATGCTTCAAAAACTAGCCGAACTCCTCAAACGTGAACACTCCTACTACACTGACACTCCACGTTCGGCAACCTTGGAATTGACCTACCGCTGTAACCTTACCTGTCGAACCTGCTCTGTTTGGAAAAAGGGATTCAAAGATATCGAAAAAGAACTAACGCAGACTGAGATTTTCCAGATGATTGATCAACTCAAAGCATTCGGTATTGAACGAATTTCCCTACTGGGATCTGAACCCTTTATGAAGGAGAGTTTCGAGGACATTTTCCGAAAGATTAAACAGAGGGGTTTGAAATGTTTTATCACCTCTAATGGAGTGCTGATGACTCCTCAACACATTCAAGCATTGGTGGAGGTGGAAGTAGACAAGGTTATCATTTCCATTGATGGAGTAGGAGAGCGTCATGATCAAATCCGAGGGGTCCCTGGAACGTTTGAAAAAGCACAGGCAAATGTTCGAGCGCTCCTCCAAGAAAGAAAAAAACAAAAAAAGAGAAAACCTGAAGTCTCCATTCATTCCACCCTCTCCCGTCTCAATATTGATCAGATCGAGCCGGTAAAAAAGCTCAAAGAGGATTGGGGGGTAGATCGTGTCACTTTTCAATATATGGTCGAGACTCCTAAAGAAAAGGTAGAAGAGACGCGATTTGATGGAGCTAGAATCGCTTCCCATCGCCTCTCTGCATGGAGTGATTCTCTTCTTTTCCGAAGAGAGGAAGTGGACCACTTGAGAGCGACCGTTCGACAGATGAGAGAAAGAGGGGAAAAACTCGATTTTGCCATGAGAGCGCTTGATAGTTGGTCGGATGAAAACCTTTTAAACGGCCGTGTTCCGATCAAAAAATGCTACGCCACACATAACCACATCTTAATTAACCCCTTTGGGGATTTAATTCCTTGCTCGAATATAGATGACCTTCCCTTTGGAAACTTGCGAAAAGCAACTCTTGAAGAAATCTGGTTGGGATCTAAAAGAAACGAGTTCCAGAAACAGCTCAATCACAACTTCTTCCCTGTCTGCACCAGTTGTGCCAATTTCAGTATGACCCCCTCTCAAATGTTCAAAGTCGTGAGCGGTGGAACACTACGGTAACAAGGTAATGCTTCGGTCATCAGTATAAAACCTCGTCCTTTACCCCTCACTGATTACTGACGACTGACCCCTGACGACTGAATAGTTGTCTTATAGGTATTTAATACTTCGAACAGTTCTTCGTAATCTTGGCAAACCATTGGATTTTCCTCGCATTTTTAATAAATCCCCCACCATCGTCCATGTAGCAGAAAAACGAGCATCAGCTCCTGCTCTTCGCCAAAATCGTCTGTCAAACTCTGCCGCCTCCTTAAACGACCGAGCTTTGTGAACCCAGATTTTCTTCATACTCGTAAGTTCATCCCTACGCAGTTCCCCTGTGTCCCACCTTCATGGGGTTCTTTTCGCCTGAGACGGGCACTTCGTTAAGCTTCGTTCAGAATGACAGCACACTGCGTAAGGTGAGTTAACAGGTTATCTTACAATTTTTTCAGTCGTGATTCCATCCTCTTTAAGGGAATAATATCCCCTTTCTCAGTTGCTACTTTGATTCCAGTTTCGTAGGTCTCTTTCGTCTCCTCTTTCTGTCCGCACATCTCTAACGCCTGTCCTAAACTGGCATATGAAGGAGAGTGTTTGGGATCTACAGTGATCGCTTGTTTTAGAATATCCACCGCCTCGATATAGCGTTTTGCATCCAGGTAAACTGCCCCCAAGCTAAAATAGCCAAGGACATCTTTTGGATCAAAGGCAATCGCTTTTTGAGCCGTTTGAATTCTTCGTTCGATCTGGCGGAGTTCTTCTTCAGGCGATCGTAGGGGCGGCGCATGCCTCGCCCCTACATCATCCGCTGTTTGATCTTTCTTTGATTTCAGTTCTGCCTTCCACGAAAGACGTCGTGCCTCTGCCTGTTCTGCTTCAGCCTCGTCAATCCATCCTTTCTGCTGATAGAAACGGGAGAGGTTGGTGTGAGCCATAATGCTGTCGGGATCGGCTTGAGCAAGCCGTTTCATCATTTGAATCGCTTCCTCTAATCGCCCGACATTGGCATAGAGAACGCCCAGGGATTCCAAAGCATCGGGATATGAAGGATCTAACTGGAGGGCTTGCTCAAGATGAGCAATTGCCTGTGCTGTTTGTTTTTCACAAAAGGCGAGCATCGCCTGCTGGTACAACTGGTGTACGGAATTAGACATGAATTATTCTAACCCTAATTTCTTTTTTCCCTCAGGCGTGATTCGTTCCGGGGACCATGGGGGATCCCAGACCACGGAGACATTGACATTCTTTACATTCAGTTCGGACTCAATCATTTCTTTGATTTGGTCTGGAATTTGCTGCGCTGATGGGCATCCTTGAGATGTCAACGACATGGTAACCTTGACAGAATCTGACGGTTCGTCAATTTCAATATTGTAAATCAATCCCAGATCATAAACATTCACCGGGATTTCCGGGTCGTAACATTTTTTGACCACATTGATAATTGCTTCTTTGGCAGGCATCGTAAACCCTCCCTATTTAAATCGAGTTTTTTATCTCTCTGTTAATTGGTCAGAGAAAGAAACCTGTGATATATCCACTTGTGCCATTGTACGATAAGTATACCATAGAGTTCACTACCGGTACCTCTCCTCTATCTCAAACGCATTCTTAATCCACTCGATTTTTGGTTTTTCGGCGCTGTCATACTGGATCGCCACAACGTCAAACCGGCAGGGGGTCTCTGTTAAACGGTGAGCTTGAAGATACCACAAGGCGGCACGGGTCATCCGTTTTTTCTTTTTCCAGTCCACGGCTTCAAGCGCTGTGCCGAATTTCTCACTACCGCGGGATTTGACTTCCATGAAGCAATAGGTTTGATGGTCTTTGGCGATGACGTCAATTTCTCCCGCCTTGACCCGGTAGGAACGTTCTATGATCTTGATTCCTTTTTTCTTTAAAAATTGGACGGCTAGTTCTTCCCCTCTGTTGCCAGCTTCACGCTTCCAGAACATTGTTAGTTCACCCTCACCCCTTCGACTTCGCTCAGGGCAGGCCCAACCCTCTCCCTAAAAGGGAGAGGGAGACATCTGTGATTCAACATGAATAAACGTTTTCCGGTGAACGGGAGATAAACCATGCTGGGTGATTGCCTCCAGATGCTCTTTCGTACCGTAACCTTTATGCTTGGCAAAACCGTACTGCGGATAGAGGCGATCCAGTTCGATCATGAGATTATCCCGCGTGACTTTAGCCACGATCGAGGCACAAGCAATGGAGAACGACTTTTGGTCGCCCCGCACTATTCCGATTTGGATTGATTTATTTTTGACGAGATTCGGAAATTGCAGGCCGTCCACCAAGACATAATCGGGAGAGTCGGAAAGGTTATCAATCGCCTCCCGCATGGCCAGCAGAGTGGCTTCTAGGATGTTCATCTGATCAATTGTTTCCGGCTCGATAATCCCGATGCCGACGTCCCCATTTTGGAATATTTCTGGGAGAACGGCCCTTCGCAGTTCGTCGGTTAGTTTCTTGGAGTCGTCAACGCGGTTTTTGAAGGTGGTCTCTCTGAGGATAACAGCGGCGGCTACCACAGGCCCGGCCAATGGACCCCGTCCTGCCTCGTCCACTCCTGCGATGCGGGTAAACCCACGAACGCGGGCTTGGTGTTCGTAATTGAGCATAGAGAACTTAAGAAGCTGCTGTTTGCTCTACTTCTGCCTTCTCCTTACTTTCATCGGCGCTGTCAATACGGGTCGCTTCTTTTCCGATACGCTTTCGCATATGGAAGAGTTTGGCTCTTCGCACCTTCCCTTGTTTTATCACCAGAATCCGGTCAATCCAGGGGGAATGAAGAGGGAAAACCCGTTCTACTCCTTGACCAAAAGAAATTCTTCTGACCATAAACGTCTGACGGATTCCCGATCCCTTGCGGGCGATAACAATTCCTTCAAATGCTTGGAGTCGGGTTTTCTCTCCTTCTTCAGCGATCTTGATAAAAACCCGCACCGTATCACCGACGTTGAAATCAGCTGTCTCTTTCTTCATAAATTCCTGCTCCACCAACTCGATCTTGTTCATGACACTCCTCTCTCGAAATTCCGCACTTCTCTTTGCTTCTTATATAATAAGTCTGGTCGCCTCTTTTTCGTTCTTGCCAGTGCCTGTTTCCGACGCCATTGTTCTATTGTCTTGTGATTCCCAGAGAGAAGAATTTTAGGAACCTTCATTCCTCTAAAATTATAGGGTCTTGTATATTGCGGATACTCTAATAAACCATTATGAAAGGATTCCCATTGCGCGGAATCCTCATCTCCTAGCACACCGGGGATCAAACGAACGACAGCATCAATAATCACCATGGCCGGGAGCTCACCGCAGGTCAAGATATAATCCCCGATCGAAACCTCTTCGTCCGCCAGCTCTTTAACCCGTTCGTCAATTCCTTCGTAATGCCCACAGATAAAAACTAAATGTTCCTGCTTTGACAGTTTCCTGGCGGAACCGTTATCAAACTTCTTTCCCTGCGGCGTCATCAAGAGAACTTTTGTCTTTTTGCTGCGCCGTTTGAGGCTTTCCACCGCTTTAAAAACCGTCTCGGCCTTCAGGACCATTCCGGGGCCGCCGCCAAAAGGGCGGTCGTCCGCTTTGCGGTGTTTATCAGCGGTAAAATCCCTAAGGTCTACCACTGAAAACGAGACAATCTTTTTCGCCTGCGCCCGTTTCAGGATAGATTCTCCGAGCACCCCATCAAACATTCTGGGAAAGAGCGTGATGATGTCAATGTGCATGGTTTCAGCGCAGAAGTTCCCCATCAACTGAAAATCTCTTACACCCCCCTTTTTCGCCAAAGGCGAATCCGCCCCTCTTCAGCCAAAAGCTGATCAGCCTCAGGCTGAGGCGGAAGAAAAGGGGGGTCAGGGGGGATTTGATTCTCTAAATCCCCCTTTTTCCCCCTTTTTCAAAGGGGGAGTTTTAGGGTTATCAATATCATCAGGCACCTTGGGGAATTTCTGGTTTCAGCGTATAGCGTTCGGCGTACAGCATTCAGGACGATTCATAACTGACGTTTTAGTTTTTCTGTACGCTGGCCGCTGCACGCTGTACGCTGTCCTTTTTAAATAAGCTCCGCACCGTATCCGACACTTTAGCGCCGACACTGACCCAGTACTTCGCCCGTTCGGCGTTGACCTTGATCTGGGCCGGGTTAGGAGCCGGATCGTAAAAACCGATCTCTTCGATTACTTTCCCATCCCGGGGGACCCGCTCATCGCAGACAACAATCCGAAAACAAATGTCCTTTTTGGTACCAAACCGCTTCAAACGTATTGCAACTGCCATAGTTTTTGCTCCTTCCTTAAAAAACCCAGCTAGGGCGCAAGAAAAACTAGCGTAGTTGGGAAGCCGTTGTTTTTCCCATGAGTCCTAGCCAACTTTCACTTCCATTGGCTCTCTATTTTCAACTGGCTTCTTTTTATCCGACTCTCGCCAAATCCTTGCTCCCAGCCGAGTCAGTTTTTCTTCCAAACGCTCATAGCCTCGGTCAAGATGATAGACTCTTGAAATCATCGTGCGACCTTCTGCTACTAAACCGGCCAAAACCAAAGCGGCACTGGCTCGTAAATCTGAAGCCATCACTTGGGCTCCTGTCAACTGCGGAACTCCCTTAATAATCACTCTCCCATGATCCGGAATCACCTGCGCCCCCATTCTGGCAAGCTCGGATACATGGATGAACCGATCCGGATAAATTTTTTCGGTCACAACGCTAACTCCCTCAGTTACTGCTAACAGCGCCGTAATCTGCGCTTGCATATCCGTGGGGAAACCTGGATATGGGAACGCTGTCACATCCACCGATCGAAGCGTCTGGTCCGGATCCGCTTTCACGTAGATTCCGTCGTGACGATCTTCAACGGTCACTCCAATCTCCCGGAGTTTCTCCGCCACCGCTGTTACGTGTCCCCAGTAAGCATCCTTGATCAAAACCTCGCCGCGGGTAATGGCCGCCGCGATCATATAGGTCCCGGTCTCGATCCGGTCAGGGATAATAGTGTGCCTTGCCCCGTGAAGGCGGTTGACTCCGCGTATTTTGATGAGCGGTGTTCCCTGTCCCTCGACATTGGCTCCCATCCGGACAAGAAAATTCGCCAAGTCAGCCACTTCCGGTTCGCACGCGGCATTTTCAATGATCGTTTCTCCCTCGGCTAACACCGCCGCCATGATGACGTTAGCCGTCGCCAGAACCGAAGAACCAAAAGCCCCCCCCAAATGAATTTTGGTCCCTCTTAATCTTTTTCCCGGAGGAACCTTTGCTTCGATATAACCGTGGACAATTTCAATCTCCGCTCCGAGCGCCTTTAATCCCTTAATATGCAAATCAATCGGTCTCGGACCGATGACGCACCCGCCGGGAAGTGAAACTTTTGCCTGTCCCAGTTTCGCCAGCAGAGGGCCCAGCACGCAAATGCCTGCCCTCATCTGGCTGACTAATTCGTACGGCGCCAGCGGAACAAGCGATTTGGCCTCCACCTTCAGAAGAGACTTTTCCTGTTCCGCTTCAACTCCAAGAGCTCTTAACAGTTTGATCATGGTGTTCACGTCGGCCAAATCAGGAACACCATCAATCACGGACGATTCATCCGCCAGGAGTGTCGCGGCTAAAATCGGCAATGTGGAATTCTTCGCTCCGCTGATTTCCACCTCGCCGATGAGCCTCTTTCCTCCTTCAATAACAAGACGATCCATTCACTCCCCGCTCTATTTTCTTGCCCAAAACACTCGCTCAATACCCCTTAAATCTCTAGCCGTACCATACTGTCTCCATCCCTCGGCTTGGGCCATCTGTCTCACCTGAGTCGCTTGCCCTTCTCCCATTTCAAAAATCAAATAACCGTTTTCTTTGAGAATTCTTTTTGCTTCTTTCAAAAGAATTCGAATCCAATCCAATCCATCCACTCCGCCGTCAAGAGCCTGACGGGGTTCCATCTGCACTTCTAAATCCAATCGCGGAATTTCATCCGATGGAATATAAGGAGGATTGGCGACAATTCCATCCACACGATCACTGGATCGGTTTAGGAACTGACTCCAATCCTCCTGAATAAACTCAATCCGATTTTCTACACCATGGCGGCGGGCGTTTTCTTTTGCCGCTGTGAGAGCTACGGGTGAAATTTCAATGGCGCTTATTCTACAATAAGATAGAAGTTTTGTCAACGCAATCGCAACATTGCCGCTGCCGGTACCTAGATCCAAGAAATGTAGAGGCGTATGGCGATATGCCCCTACCCTATCCTCAAATGAATCAACAGTTTGCTGAATTAATATCTCCGTTTCAGGCCGCGGGATAAAAACGCCCGGACCAACCTTGAACTGCCAAGACAAAAAATGGCTCTCCCCAAGAAGGTACTGCAGGGGGATTCTCTTGGCTCTTTGGCTGATCAATTGTTCAAAAACCTGACGATCCAAACGATCCGATAACTCCTCCTGCAGATACAAATCAATCCGTTGGCATCCCAGCAGGTGCATTAAAATCTGTTCGACCTCTGAGCGAGTATTTTTATTCCCTCTTTGTTCCAGAACTTCAATCCCCCATGAAATAGCTTGATGTAGAGAATTCATACCAAATCTTTTTCTGGTTCACGACGGAATTTTGAAATAGCGGATAACGTATACTTTCTGTTGTTGTTATAAAAAACTAATTAGGGAAGCATCATCCGATGGATATGGATTATCTCACGCAATTGGTTAGGAGTTCAAGGAATGAATGGGGGCTTCAGAAATTCCCCAAGTTGACTGATGACGTTGATAATCTTAAAACTCCCCCTTTGAAAAAGGGGGAAAAAGGGGGATTTAGAGAATTTAGAGAATCAAATCCCCCCTGACCCCCCTTTTCTTCCGCCTCAGCCTGAGGCTGATCAGCTTTTGGCTGAAGAGGGGCGGATTCGCCTTTGGCGAA
>JAHFFC010000139.1 GCA_023248175.1 Candidatus Omnitrophota bacterium
TAGTCACATCGCAACTGTTTCAGATAAAATCGTCGGCCGCATGAAACTCTTCCCCGACTGCGATGGACTAATGACACGCTCCAAAGAGATCGCCATCGGCATCCTTTCCGCCGACTGTGTTCCTCTGCTCTTTTACGTTCCCTCCTCCCAAACCATCGCCGTCGCCCATGCCGGCTGGCGGGGCTTGCAGAAAGAACTTCCGCGAAAAATGATCGAACATTTGGTGAAATTTGCCTCTGCCAATCCCAAAGAAATTCTGGCAGCGATTGGACCGGCGATCCGCTCATGCTGTTACGAAGTCAAACAGGACGTGGCGGGCCATTTTCCCAGCGATTGCTCTCTTCCCCGCAATGGAAAACTCTACCTCGATTTAGTCCAAGTTGCTAAAAAACAACTCCAAGAACGTGGCGTTTCAACTGAGCAAATCACCGATACCGGCATCTGCACTTCTTGTAGGAATAAAGATTTTTTCTCTTACCGCTTGGAAGGAGAAAAAGCGGGAAGAATTCTTTCGGTAATCAGCTTATAAGAGGCACTCTCATGGGGACAGAGTCTTCTGAACTCTTAATCAATCACCCTGTGCCAAGAGTACAGGGTATGTTAAAGACGTTACCACCAACGTAGTTGTACTTCCGAAGGTTTCTTTCCCTGCTCTCGCACATACCTCTCTACCACTGACCAGTTCCCTCCTTCCCCCACCGTCCCTATGTAGTACCCATCTGTCCAAAATTCCCCTCCCCATAACTCTTTCTTCAGGCCAGGAAATCGCCTGAATAACTCACCTTACGCAGTGCTGTCATTCTAACGACAATGCCCTCGTTGAAACCAAGAATGGTTCCGTCATCCGTAAATGGATCGGCTACTTGAGAGATTTCAATCGTTTGGTGAGGGGTATGTGGGTCTGCGAACGAGCACAAACACTCCTATCAGGTGGGTAGAGTGGGGTTTGTAGCAAAAGGGTGTCCCCTTCTTGGACGTCCCCGTGGACCGTGGATTAAGGCAATTCGTGCTTGTGTGAAATGGGTTCGATATGGACAATCACGTCGGTGACGCCGGGGAAGCGTTGTTTGAGTTTCTCTTCGATCACAAACGATTTGTGATGAGCCTCTTCCACAGACAGGGTATCGGCAACTAAGATGTGCAGATCAATATGGACATCATCCTTGCGACCGCGGTTGCGGATTTCATGGCAGGCCTCGACTCCCGGAATTTGCATGACAACTCTCTCGATCTCTTTGATATCAATGACAATTTTATCGGCGAGAACATCACTCGTCTGCCAGAGCATCCAGATGGCATTGCCACCGATATAGAGGGCGATGCCAATAGCGATGATGGAATCGATATGAGGAATGCCAGCCCTTGCCGCGATGAGTGATCCGATAACTGAGAAAGAGACAAGGATGTCGGTTCGTGTGTGAAGGGCATCTGCCAGCAACAAATCACTCTGCAGTTTTTTCCCCTGCCACCGTTCATAAATCGTCACAACCGTATTAATCATGATAGTAACCCCCATCACCGTAAAACTGATCCACGTTACTTCTGGAATTTGCTGGCCACGGACTCGCTCAAAAGAAGAACGGAGAATTTCATAACAGACCAGAAGAAGCATCACTGAGATGACCTGTGCAGAAAGAGTCTCAAACTTCCGGTGGCCGTAGGGATGGTCCTCGTCGGCAGGATGGGCCGCGATGGTAACTCCAATGAGTCCCACTACATTCGAGGCCCCATCCGCCAGTGAGTGAATTCCATCGGCAAAAAGACTGGCAGAATGGGAAGCGGCACCGACAATCAGCTTGGCCAAAGCTACCCCCCAGTTGGCGAAAAGGACTTCCCAGAGAACTCGTTTGATTCTGGAAAAGCGGTTAGAGATCATTTTCGATATTATTATAGCACCTTTTAACACCGATTTAACAACTCAGTAATAACCGCGTAATGTTTATGTTCTATTCTTTACATGAAAGAAAAGGAGGCACCCGATGGGAGATATAGAACAGCACGTTGATCGTAGGGTTCGCTATTGGTTGATCCGAGAAGAAAATTTAAAACGTTTGTCCGCATCGGCAGCAGATTCAGAACAGATGGAAATATCTAAGGTTCGGTGTCAGGTCTTTCGCGAAAAATCAGAACCGTCCCCTTTTGGGAGACGACGAAATGGCTGATCTCATCTTCGAAGAAAAAATCAAACAGGAGAAGCATCCACTCGACAGTTGGGGCGATTTATTAGAATACGCCAAAGCTGGCATCAACGCTATCAAACGAGAGGACGTTTTCCGGTTTAAGTGGTTTGGATTTTTCCATCTGGGACCAAAGTTCAATAGTTTCATGGTTCGAATCCGGATTCCGGGAGGAGAAATTCGTTCCGACCAACTGAAAGCGATTGGTGAACTTGCCAATGACTACGGCTGGGGATTTGGAGATATCACAACCCGGCAAAATATTCAGCTTCGGACTTTGACCATCGAACAGATTCCGACGGTGGTGCGTCGGCTCAATGAAGTGGACTTGAGTACCCTGGGGGCCGGCGCCGACAATGTC
>JAHFFC010000024.1 GCA_023248175.1 Candidatus Omnitrophota bacterium
GAAAATTAAATTCTCCCAATTCTTGGGACAGTTGTTCCGTCCGTTGGCGGCCAAAAGTAAAGTAGAGACAGGGGAGCTGATTTTTGGAGATCAAGTGGCGGATAAGCGTATCAAGCCGGTTCGGTTTCGCGTGAAAAACAGGCCGTCGTCGTTCCCAATCCCGCCAGCGGCCCCAGTTGCCCTGATTTTGGTAGCCATCACGAAGAAGCGGTTTGAAGTCGTTCATCATTTGCCCCTGGCACTGGAAGTAAAAGGAGAGGGGGACGGGACGCTTTGCCTCGACGATCACATTGACGGGATGATCGCAGACTTTCCCCATCCAATCGGCCAGCTCCTGCACATTGGGGATCGTTGCGCTCAGACACAAGAAACGGATATGTTCCGGTGAGAACATAATCGCCTCTTCCCAAACGGTGCCCCGTTCGTAGTCGTCAATGTAGTGGAACTCGTCAAAGATCACCCACTCAACCTCAGAAACTCGCCGAGGATCCTCAAAGAGGGTGTTTCGATAAATTTCCGTTGTCATGATCAGCAAGGGGGCTGTCGGATTGATGGCGACATCGCCGGTAATAATCCCGATTCGCTCCCCATACTTGGCGGAGAAATCACGGTACTTCTGATTGGAGAGAGCTTTAATCGGAGCCGTGTAGATGGCTTCTTTGCCACGTTCTAGTACCTGTTCCAGTGCGTATTCAGCAATGACGGTTTTGCCGGCTCCTGTTGGAGCTGAAACGAGGACAGATTCTCCCCGCTCGATAAACTCCATCGCCTGCTTTTGGAAAGGATCGTAGACAAAAGGAGAAGAGGGGGTCATTACAGAATAAGAATAGCACAATCCCAAAGGTTTATGAAACGGCAAACCAGTTTTTTGTTCAACAAGGGAGTTGCAAGGAATCCATTAGTTGTGATAGAGTAAATGCCATGAATATCCAAGATGCTTGGGAGAAGGCATTAAAACAGACAGAGATTATCCGGCCAAGAGTGCAGGCGCTCTTTACTTTTGCGGCGACAAGGCTTTCCTATATTGCTTTAGCGGAATCTTCGGTGAACCAAGGGGATACCGTTGTCAGAAAGGGAGAGGTTCTGGTTGAAAAACCCTCTCTGATTCTCCCTTCTTACAATCCACAGTTTGAAGGGTTTGATTTCGAAGAGGGGTTTAACCCCGAAGTGCTGACCAATTTTCTTTTTATCAGGGGGGTAACGTTCCCTTCACTTAGATACAACAACAAAACTCAATCTCTCGATATTCTTGAGGGAGGTCTTAAAAAGAGTGTGGATTACTACCTAGACCATCTCCAGAAACAGGAAGATGTCCATACAGGACTGGTTACAGGTCCTGAGGAGTGTTGGCAGTTTTCCATCTTGATCTTTATCTGCAGTCAGGCCGCTCGACAGGCTGAAGGGGACATCCAAAAAATCCTAGAACAGAGCAGAAAGAAAAACAAATAGTGCGGCAGAGTTTCCAGACGCACGAAGATCATTGTGTGAAAAAACCCTGGTATCGTAGCCAGATTGCTCTAGCATTGATCGGTGGGATCATTTTAGTCTGCTTGACTTTTCTGGTGCCACCGCTTTCTCCCCTCCGGCAGAATCTAGGAATGTATATCCAGTTAGTCGCTGGATATTTTCTTTTAGGGGTGCTGATCGGGGGTATGATTGATGCACTCATTCCCAAGGAGATCATCTCAAGATTTTTGGCGGGGACACAGAAGAGAACGATTGTTCGGTCAGTCATTTTGGGATTCTTAATGAGCACCTGCAGCCACGGTATTTTGGCGATTTCAATGGCGCTTTATAAAAAAGGAGCCTCGGTTCCTAGTGTTGTCAGTTTTCTTTTGGCGAGCCCCTGGGCGAATATGGCGGTGACAGTGTTGCTCGTGGGACTCTTTGGTTGGAAGGGGATTTTAATGATTGCATTAGCGATGCTGGTCGCCATCGTGACGGGACTTGTTTTTCAACAGCTAGAGCAATGTGGCTGGATTCGAGGGAATCCGAATACCTTGATAGGCGTTAGGAGTTTGGAGATAGGGACTAGGAAGGAGGGACAATTTCCCAAACTCCTAACTCCTATCTCCTATCTCCTAGCTAATATCCTTCGCAGTTGTTGGAATTTACTCGAGATGATCCTCGGCTGGGTGACACTGGGGGTTGTTCTAGCGGCAATGATCGCTACTTTTGTCCCCTCAGATTTCTTTTATCGTTGGTTAGGTCCTACACCACGTGGACTGGTCGCAACAATGCTGGGGGCGAGTGTGATTGAAGTCTGCTCAGAAGGGAGCGCTCCGCTGGCGTTTGAAATTTACAGGCAAACGATTGCTCTAGGGAATACTTTTGCTTTCCTCATGGCCGGTGTCGCTACCGACTATACCGAATTAGGTCTGATCGGTTCTAATATGGGATGGAAGACGGCTCTCTGGTTATTGGCGATTAACCTGCCGCTCATTTTTATCATGGGATTACTGTTGAACTCTCTATGAGCGTCAGTTATAATAAAAATAAATTCTAAGCTCCAAATCGCAAATTTTAAGTTTGTAATTTGTTTGTGATTTGTAATTTGTGATTTTCTCTCTATGCCCTCTGACACATTATCATACGGTTGGGTTTTCCTGGCGGGAGCGCTCACTTTCCTCTCTCCCTGTGTTCTCCCTCTGATTCCCTCCTATATATCCTACATTACAGGGGCTTCCATGGATGAATTGCAAAGCGGTAGGAGAATCAAACGGGCGACTGCCCTTCACTCCCTGCTGTTCATTTTTGGATTTTCCCTTATTTTCATCCTGCTGGGGGCCTCGGCCACCTATTTAAGCCAGCAGTTCTATCAATACCAGAACTGGATTAAGAATATAGGAGGGGCATTGATTATCTTATTTGGGCTCCATCTTACAGCCCTTCTCCCAATCCATCTTCTATGGAGGGAGAAACGGATTCACTTTCAAAGTCAGAAAATCGGCTATCTTCGTTCTTTTCTGTTTGGGATGGTTTTTTCGATCGGCTGGACTCCCTGTGTAGGACCGATTCTGGCTTCGGTACTTCTTTACGCCGGCTCTCAAACCACAGTGAAGCAAGGGATTTTACTGTTGACTCTTTATTCTCTAGGGATGGGGATTCCTTTCTTTTTATCTTCTCTGGCTTTCAACCAGTTTCTTACTTCTCTCAAATGGATAAAAAGATACCTGAATATTTTGGAAAAGATTTCGGGAATTCTTTTGATCCTGGTTGGGGTCATGATCTTGACGAATTCATTAGGGTGGCTTTCTGGAATGATGACACAGTGGCTGACGCCCCTGTCGAAGAGGCTAAATTGATAGTAAGTTGGCTGTGGACTACCCTGGAGGGAAGGATGCGATTAAGACAGATTTCCTTAGTGTTGATTTTTTGTTGTTTGGCGGCTTTCTACGGTTGTGGTGATAAAAAAATAGCTTCTCAAACGAACAAGACGGTTACCTCGGCTTCACTATTGGCTCCGGAGGATTTGGGGCCGGCTCTCGCTTTTACTCTCCCCACGACGGATGGGGTCGAAATCTCTTTTTCTGACTTTCAGGGAAAAACAGTGTTGATTGATTTTTGGGCGACTTGGTGTCCTCCTTGCCGAGAAGAGATCCCAGAATTTGTTGATCTGTATCATCGTTACAAGGGAAGGGGAGTTGAAATCATCGGTATTTCGTTAGACAAGGGAAACGCGGAAGGAGTCAAAAAATTCGTGGAAGAATTTGGGATTCAATATCCGGTTGTCATTGCAGATGAAGAAGTGGTCCATACTTTTGGCGGGGTGCGCGCTATTCCGACAACCTTTTTGGTGAATTCCAAGGGAAGAATTGTTAAAAAGTATATTGGGCTTCATCCAGGGAAGGAATTTGAGCAAGATATCATTCACTCGTTGGGACAGAACGAATGAATGAGTTTACAGTTTTTTAACCTCTTTGTAATATCTCTGTAACAATCCAAGAATATACTTTTATCCATTCTCTGATAAAATAGAGAGAGTTGGGAGTTAAACCCGAAGGGTTCATTACCAGGGAGGCGTTCATTATGAAAAAGATTGAAGCTATCATCCGTCCTGAAAAGGTAGAGGCTGTTCGGAAAGCGCTGGATAAGTCAGGATACCCGGGAATTACCATCACCGAAGTCGAGGGGCATGGAAAACAGAAGGGGGTGGTACAGCAGTGGAGAGGTGAGAAGTATCGAATCGAGCTTCTTCCAAAGTCCAAAATTGAGATTGTGGTCACGGATAAAGATGTTGACCGCCTTCTGGAAAGCATCCTGCAGGTAGCACGGACAGGTTCCGTCGGTGATGGAAAGATTTTTGTTTCGGATGTTCGTGAAGCGGTACGGATCCGAACAGGAGAAAAAGGCGAAGTTGCGGTAGGGTAGAATCAGGGTACAGAAAAACAGGAGGTATAGACGATGGCAAAGGTAGCGATACGGCAGAGAGGCAAGAATGAAGTAGAGAAATTGCTTCAGTCAGTGAAGGAACCGGAGAGGAGGTTGAAGGAATTGAGACATTCATTTGATGAAAAAGCGGCGCAATCAGTCGCTGATTTGATTCGTAAAAACAATATTCAGATCGTAGATTTTAAGTTCAATGATTTACCCGGTCTTTGGCAGCACTTTTCGATTCCCGCCAGTGAGCTGACCGAATATGATGACCTGGTGACCTCTATTTGGGTTGACGGAATTGGCTTTGACGGATCGAGCATCCGAGGATTCCAACAGATTCAGGAAAGCGATATGCTTCTTCTACCGGATCCTTCGACGGCAATCGTGGATCCCGTTTGCCAAATCCCTACGGTCAGCATTATCTGCGATATCTATGATCCTGTGAGCCGCGAGCCGTACACTCGTGATCCCCGCTACATTGCCCGCAAGGCAGAGGCCTATCTCAAGAAGACGGGAATCGCCACCGATGTTTATTTCGGACCTGAGTGTGAGTTTTTCATCTTCGACGATATCCGTTTTGATACGACCGAGAATAGTTCCTACTACTTCCTCGATTCCAACGAGGGGGATTGGAATACCGGACGGGATGAAAAACCGAACCTGGGATATAAACCACGCTATAAAGAAGGATACTTCCCGGTTCCTCCACATGATCAGCTGCAGGATATTCGTTCTGAGATTATCTTGACCATGATCAAATCGGGAATTCCCATCGAAGTTCATCACCATGAAGTAGCCACCGCAGGTCAGTGCGAGATTGACATGAAGTTCAACAAACTGACGACGATGGCAGACCGAGTATTGCTCTATAAATACATCGTCAAGAATGTGGCGCGTAAGCATAACAAGACAGCCACCTTTATGCCGAAACCGATCTTCAAGGATAACGGTTCGGGAATGCACTGCCATCAGAGTCTCTGGGATGGCGACAAACCGCTCTTCTATGACAAGAACGGTTACGCCCTCATCAGTCAGCTCTGCAAGTGGTATATCGGGGGATTGCTCAAGCATGCCCATTCGATTCTTGCATTCGCGGCGCCGACGACCAACTCCTATCGGCGATTGGTCCCCGGATACGAGGCGCCGGTAAACTTAGTCTACTCAGCTCGTAACCGGAGCGCGGCGGTTCGAATTCCGATGTATACTGACCAACCCAAGGCAAAACGGCTTGAGTTTCGTCCCCCCGATCCTTCCTGTAACCCCTATCTTGCTTTCTCTGCGATGTTGATGGCAGGATTAGATGGAATCAGGAACAAGATAGATCCAGGGAAACCGGTAGACAAGAATATCTACGAGCTTTCTCCAGAGGAAGCCGCAGGAATCAAAACGGTTCCTCGCTCACTGGATGAGGCGCTGAACGCTCTGGAAAAAGACCATGATTTCCTCTTGGAAGGAGGGGTCTTTACCAAGGACGTCATTGATACTTGGATCGAATACAAAAGGACGGTAGAGATTGACGGCGTCCGTCTGCGTCCGCATCCCTACGAATTCTATTTGTATTACGATATTTAGAGACAGTGGCTCGTCGTTCGTGAAACGTGGTTCGTGTTGATCCCCTTATCCCAACCCTCTCCCCATTTTGGGGGGAGGGAAAAAACAGACCTATCTGTAATATAATCCTTTTTTAAATATGACTACAAAAGTGACCCAACAGAAAACAGCAGCAGTAGCAAAAGATAAGGAATATGTCTTGCAGATCGCCAAAGAGATGAATATCAAATTCATTCGTCTCTGGTTTACGGACATTCTTGGGGTTCTAAAGAGTTTCGCGATCACCGTCGAGGCGCTGGAGCAGGCGCTGGAAGAAGGAGTTGGATTCGACGGCTCCTCAATCGAGGGGTTTGCTCGCATCGACGAAAGTGACATGATCGCGATGCCGGATCCAAATACTTTTTGCATTCTTCCGTGGCGCCCTAAGGAAAATGCGGTGGCGCGAATGTTCTGCGATATTCTGACTCCTAATGGTAAGCCATATGAAGGAGACCCGCGATTTGTCCTCAAGCGAAATCTCTTGCGGGCGGCGCAGATGGGATACACCTATTACGTCGGTCCGGAACTGGAATTTTTCTACCTACAGAGCCAGAAGGACGGAGCGGGTGTCGCACAACCGGTGCAACCACCACAGCCGATTGATCAAGGGGGTTATTTTGATCTGACGCCGCTGGATATGGCGACCGATCTCCGCCGGGAAACCGTCCTGACGCTGGAAGCCATGGGAATCGGCGTCGAGTACAGTCATCACGAAGCGGCCACCAGCCAACACGAAATTGATTTGCGGTACACCGATGCCATGACCATGGCGGATAACGCCATGACTTACCGTTTGGTCGTCAAGGAGATCGCTTTAAAGCATGGCGTCTACGCGACCTTCATGCCGAAACCGTTTTCTCATATGAACGGGAACGGTATGCACGTGAATCAATCGTTATTTTCTGTCAAAGGGGATTGTAATATCTTTTTCGATCCAAAGGACAAAATTCATCTTTCAAAGACGGCCCGGCATTTCATCGCGGGATTGCTCAAGCATGTTCCGGAGTTCTGTTTGGTCACCAACCAATGGGTGAATTCTTATCAGCGCCTTGTGCCGGGTTTTGAAGCGCCTGTCTATATTTCGTGGGCAGTGAAGAATCGTTCCGACTTAATCCGAGTTCCTGCCTATAAGCCAGGAAAGGAATACTCCACCCGAATTGAATTGCGCTCGCCGGATCCTGCCTGCAATCCCTATTTGGTATTCAGCGTTCTATTGGCGGCAGGATTGGACGGGGTTGAAAAAGAGTATCCGCTGGATTCTCCCGTGGAAGAAAATGTTTTTGCCATGAGCGAGGCCGAACGTAAACACCGCGGCATTCGAATGCTCCCAGACAGCCTCGGTGAAGCCATTGAGCTGTGCGAGAAAAGTGAATTAGTCCAACGGACTTTAGGGGACCACATCTTTCGTTCTTTCATCGAAAATAAGAAGATCGAATGGGCCCGCTACCGTGCTCACGTCAGCGACTACGAAATTAAAGAATACCTGCCTATTTTGTAGGATTAAAATTGTAAAAAAGTAGATAGTTCTACCTTGACAATAGTAAAAAAACAAAGTAAACTTACTAATAGAGAATGGGGAGACACCTAGGGAGGGAAGAACCGTGCTTGTCAAAAGATCACGTAAAAACCAGATAGCGATTCCTAAGGTAATTTTAGAACGTGCTGGGTTGGGTGCAGGGGATATCTATTTCGACATCCAATGTTCCACAGGACGAATTATCTTGACTCCTATGGAGTTGGAAGAGAAGATTCCGATAGACTCCTTAATGCGATTTGAGAAACAGATGCTGAAACATGAAGCGGGAGATAACGGCTATCGTTCGATGGAAGAAGTCATTCATCATCTCCGGGACAAGCGCAGAGGATAGAGCCTCATGCCGAGAGAGATAATCAGTAAGGCAAAGTTTAAACGCACCTATCATCATCTCTCCGAAGCAGACCAACGTTTAACCGATACGGCCCTTAAGGAATTTGGGCATTACTTACAAACAGGCAGTGCTCCTGTCGGTTTAGGCATTAAGCACTTGGGTAGTCACACCTACGAATTCCGTGTCAGTCTAGCTTTACGGATTGTCTATGTTCTTAGAGATGACCAAGTGATACTCTCATTGTTAGGAACACACGATGAGGTACGGCAATTTCTCAAACAGCAATAGTCACTGTATCTACGGTATTCCTCTGCGAGGATAGAAATAGGGGAAAAGGTGATTCGGTAATTTAGGCATATGCTGACTCCTTTTGAAACAGAACTAGATCATCTTCGCTCTGCTGGACTGTATCGTACTTTGCGCCTCATCGAATCCGTTCAAGGGCCCGAAGTCACCATTGACGGACGTTCGGTCCTTCTTTTTTGCTCTAACGATTATTTAGGATTGGCAAACCATCCGGAGGTGATCCAAGCCTCCATAGAAGCCACTGAGCGGTTTGGCACCAGTAGTGGTGCAAGTCGTTTGATCTCTGGGAATATGACATTGCATGAAGAGCTTGAGCGAAAGGTCGCACAGTTTAAGGGAACTGAGTCTGCGGTTGTTTTTTCTTCAGGATACATGACGAATCTTGGAGTGATTCCGTCCCTTGTTGGAGAAAAAGATTTAATTGTGGCTGACAAACTGAACCATGCCAGTCTCATTGATGGTTGCCGGTTGAGCGGAGCGATGTTCCGGATTTATCCGCATAAGAATCTGAAACGTCTCAGGGAGCTGTTGGGAAAACGAAAACAGTATCGCCGGGCGGTGATCGTGACGGATAGCGTTTTTAGCATGGATGGTGACATCGCTCCGATCCCGGAGTTGTTGGAGATTGCGCAAAAATATGACACGTGGCTCTTAATAGATGAAGCCCACGCGACGGGCGTCCTCGGGAAACACGGCCGGGGGAGCTTGGAACATTTTCATCTTTCACCGGATGAACACTTAATTCAAATTGGAACTTTCAGTAAAGCCCTTGGGAGTTTTGGCGGATTTATTGCCGGCAGCAAAAATTTAATCGCCTATCTCAAGAATACGGCACGGACATTTTTCTATTCGACCTCACTGCCGCCGGGGGTGTTAGCCGCTTCGATCAAGGCCGTTGAGATTATTGACAAAGAGCCGGAACGGTTGAAAAATCTTTGGAAGAATGTGGCACGATTCAAAAACGGAATGAAAGAGGTAGGGGCACGGGGCGTTTACCCTGAGCGCAGTCGAAGGGCCGTGCCCCTACCAGACAGCGAAACACCGATTATTCCAATTTTGACCGGAGAAAACGAGAGGACGTTAAAATTAGCAGAGGAATTATTTAAAAACGGGGTTTTTGTCCCGGCAGTTCGTCCACCGACGGTTGCAAAAGGGAAATGCCGATTGCGATTCACAGTCATGGCAACCCATACAAAGAAACAAATTGAGCAATGCCTAGAAAGGGTAGAGGAAATAATAGGAAAGGAGAGAAACTGTTAATTTACAAATCATGAAATGATGTAATTTTTACTTGTAATCATTGATGAAATAGAGTATACTCTGTATACAGAGGGAGAAGGGAGGGTGAATTTAGAAATGAATATTGTCAAGTTGAATGCAAGAAACCAACTCAGTATACCCAAAGAAGTTATGGAAAAAATTACCTTCGGCGAGGAACGAGTTGCCAAAGTGATTGCTACAGATCAAAATCAGATTGTGATCATTCCTATCTCTCCAGAGCCGATTCTCCCACAATTAGCGCTTGATGGTTTCGTCCACGATACAATCCAATCAACTAAAAACAGTAAGAATTATCTCTCTGTAGATGCAATGTTCCACGATCTCGATAGACCCAGTAAAAGGAAGTAGCCAATGTACTTTCGTTACCACTCCGATTTCCAGAGATAATACGAAAGGTTGAGTTCACAAGAAAAGGAGTTGGTCAAAA
>JAHFFC010000025.1 GCA_023248175.1 Candidatus Omnitrophota bacterium
CGGCGCCATAAAAAGAGCAAGAAGGTTCTAATTTCTGAAGGGCAGTAACTAATTCAGCCCCCCTGGCATCCCCTGAAGGTTCTCCTGCGATGATTAGGAATTTAGGCACCATTGTCAGCGTACAGCGTTCAGCGGACAGTTTTGTTTTCCTGGCCGCTGTTTATCTGCCTCACAACCTCTAGCGCCACGGCGAGTGCGGAACGGGCTTCCTCTCCAGAAACAACCGGTTTGGAACCATTTTGGATGCACTGGATGAAGGAGGCTAATTCCTTTTTGATCGGCTCTTCTTTCTGGATGGGGTAGTTCTCACAACTGATTTGATCCCCGTTTTTCCGGTACACCTTCAATTCCTGCTTGACGTAATCCAGAGAGAGATAAGCACCTTCTTGGAAGATTCTGATTTTTCGCAAGGTTTCAGGGGTGACTCTGCTGGCGGTCAAATTGGCAACTGCTCCACTGTCAAATCGGATGCGGGCGTTGGCGATGTCTTCGTGTTGTGTCAGAATTTTAAGCCCAACGGCATCAATGGAACGAATGGGTGACTGGACAAGGCTTAAGACGATGTCAATGTCATGAATCATCAAATCAATCACGACACCGATATTGGCAACACGGGGAGAAAAAGGACCCAGCCGATCACATTCGATGAATCGAGGGGGTTTCCCCTGCTGAACCACCGCCTCCAAAGCCGAATTAAAACGTTCAATATGTCCTACTTGCAGAATCACCCCTTTTTTTTCAGCTAGAGCAAGGAGTTCATCGGCTTGGGCTAGAGTCGTGGTAATCGGTTTTTCAATCAGGAGGTGTTTCCCTGCTAATAAGGCCTCTTTGGCGATGGCATGGTGAGTTTCAGTGGGGGTTGCGATACTGAGGGCATCCACTTGGGGGATGAGTTGGGAATAATGTTGGAAAGGTTGACAATGACGGTACTGTTGCGCCATTTCTTCGACCTTCTCTGGAGAAAGATCACAAATTCCCACCAGTTCAGCCCCTTCGATATTAGTGTAAGTCCTTGTGTGAATTGAACCTAGACGTCCAACGCCAATAACGCCGACACGGATTTTAGAGTTCATGGGTCTCATCCTACCAAACTCCTCGACATTCGTCAAAACCTATGATATTATCTTAGCTTACCAACATGATGACAGAACCTAAAGGGAATCGCTATTATTATCTGCGGCTGATGGGATTTTTGAAGCCACATCTGGGATTGATGATTTTGACGATCCTTTCAATGGCGGTTGCTTCCGTTTTCGAAGGGGTCTCTTTAGGAATGATTATCCCACTGGTGGATAACATCCTAACTGGTAAACAAATTCATCTTCCCCCTAACCAGCCTGTCCCGGCATGGGTGACTCAGCTGGTGGATCGTGTGAACCACATTCCGCCAGTCGTTCTTTTAAATACCCTGATCGTCGCAACCTTGTCCTTGTTATTTTTAAAACTGGTTTTTAATTTTTTCAGTTCTTATCTGATTAACGATGTCAGTCACCGAGTCATGCGGGATCTTCGATCGACCCTCTATCAGAAACTGATGGGGCTCTCGCTCAATTTCTTCCATCGTCAGAAGACAGGAGTTCTGATGTCTCGGATTACCAATGATTGCGGAGTACTGCAATACTGTTTCTCAGAAGGGTTGATGGATCTCCTTTATCAGCCGATTCAGTTAATCGTCTATCTAGTCATTCTCTTTAGCATACGAAACTACTTCTCAATTCCATGGTCATTAATTGTGGTGTTGGCATTTTTAGTTCCTCTGGTGATTTACCCTGTTGTGCAAATTGGGAGACGACTCCGTAAAATTAGCGCTCTTTCTCAGCAAAAAATTGGCGAAATAACCAACACGCTTCTCGAAGGAATCATGGGAATTCGAATCGTGAAGGTTTTTGGTACGGAAGAGTTGGAATGGAAACGTTTCCACAAGGAAAATCAGAGATTTTATCGGTTGACTATCTCTTCGATTAAGAGAAATCTCTCTGTCGGCCCCGTGACAGAGTTTACCGTGGCTTGCGCAGTTGCTGTGATTCTCTGGATTGGAGGAGGGGAAGTTTTAACCGGATATCTGGGCACCGGAGCTTTTGTGGCGTTCTTAGCGGCATTGCTTTCGTTGATCAAACCTTTTAAGAAGGTGAGCCGGGTTTATGGATTCAGCCAGCAGTCCCTCGCCGCCGCCTCTCGTCTTTTCGAAATTCTCGATGAGGTGCCGACGGTTCTGGAAAAACCCAGAGCCATTGCGTTGAAATCGTTCGCGGAATCGGTCACTTTTGAAAAAGTAGGATTTCACTATTTTCCCGACCAACCGGTCCTGCACGGTGTGAATCTTCGTGTCAGAAAAGGAGAGGTCATCGCGATTGTTGGTCCCAGTGGTTCCGGGAAATCAACACTGGTGAATTTGATCCCCCGTCTTTATGATCCGACTCAAGGAAGAATTCTCGTTGATGGGAAGGATCTTAAGGATTTTTCTCTGAACTCCTTGCGGGAAAAGATTGGAATGGTGACTCAGGAGACGATCCTCTTTAATGATACCATTTGTGCCAATATCGCATATGGCCAGAAAGAACCCCCCAAGGAAGAGGAAATTATTCAGGCGGCGCGGATGGCGTGCGCCGACGAGTTTATCCAGAAACTTTCAGAAGGGTACCACACGGTAATGGGGGATCGGGGGTGGAACGTTTCTGGGGGTGAGCGTCAGAGAATCGCGATTGCCCGGGCACTATTGCGAAATCCACCGATTCTGATTCTGGATGAAGCGACCTCGCAACTAGATTCTGAATCTGAAAAATGGGTACAGCAGGCGATTGAACAACTGATGAAGAACCGGACGGTCTTCGTGATCGCGCACCGTCTCTCAACAGTTCAGAACGCGGACCGGATCGTTGTGTTAGATAGAGGAAAAATCCAAGAAGAAGGGACTCATGAGGAATTGCTGAAACTGGGGAAATTGTATGCCCGGTTGTACCAGCTGCAGTTCTCAGATGAAGTAATGATTCAGTCATCAGGGGTCAGTCATAAGTCGTCAGTCGTCAGTAACAACTGACCACTGACGACTGACAACTGAATAGTGACCAGATGAAGCCGAAACTTCTTGCAATCCGCTTAACTTTTGATATAATACACCGCTACTTATGTCTACGACACCTTTAATCAAAGAACTGCTGGAAGCGGGGGTTCACTTTGGCCACAGAACCAAACAATGGAATCCCAAAATGAGCCGATTTATTTTCGGCGAGAAGAATCGGATTTACATCATCGATTTGGAAAAAACGGAACAGTGTTTAAAACAGGCACAGGAGTTTTTGCGCGGCATTGCCGCTAAAGGGGGAGAAATCCTGATCGTCGGCACGAAACGGCAGGCTCAGGAAATCGTTGCCACCCAATCCCAGCGCTGCCAGATGCCCTACGTGGATAAGCGATGGGCTGGCGGGACACTGACCAATTTTCAGACCATCCGAAAACGAATTAAACGATATCAGGATTTGAAGAAAATGAGAGAAGATGGCACCTTCGAACGGATTACCAAGAAAGAGGGAGTGATGCTTGGCCGGGAGATGGGCAGACTGGAACAGACGCTCAGCGGCATGATTAGTATGGCCCGTTTGCCGGATGCCTTGTTTGTTGTTGACGCAGCGAAAGAGAGTTTGTCGGTTAAGGAAGCACGGTGTTTGAGGATTCCTATCGTCGCGATGGTGGATACCAACTGCGACCCCGATTTAATCAATTATCCAATCCCCGGCAATGATGACGCGATTCGCGCCATTAAATTAATCACCACTTTGATCGTGGAAAGTATCTTAGAGGGAAGAAATCAATTTTTAGCAGGACAGGCAGCAGAGGTACTCGCAAAAGAAAAAGAAGAAACCGCGGCGGCCGAGGCGAACGCCGTTGAAGTACCTGAAGAGATTGTCGAGGCAGTTGAGGAAAAAGTGTTGAAGATAACCCCTGAGATAGGGGTTGCCAAGAAATTAGTGCGGCGCCGGACCAAGAGCAAAGACGAGCCTAAAGCAGAAGGATAAAATGGCAGAGATTGATTTGGAGATCGTCAAGCAATTGAGAGAGAAGACTGGCGCCGGCGTTGGTGACTGCAACAAGGCGATTCGGGAAGCCCAAGGAAACATGGAGAAGGCGGTTGATATCCTTCGAAAGAAGGGGATCGAAACAGCCACCAAGAAGGCCGGGAGAATTGCCGGCGAAGGATGTGTTGAATCCTACATTCATCTGGGGGGGAAGATGGGTGTTCTGATCGAAGTAAACTGTGAAACTGATTTCGTCGCCCGTACAGAAGATTTCCGCGTTTTTGTCAAGGATCTAACCCTTCAGGTTGCCGCCTCCAATCCTCATTACGTCACGCGGGAGCAGGTCCCGCCACAAATGGTAGAGCGAGAAAAGGAAATTCTCGTGGCTCAAGTGACAGGCAAGCCGCCTGCCGTCGTCGAAAAAATAGTTCAAGGAAAACTCGAGAAGTTTTTTGAAGAAAACTGCCTGATGGACCAGATCTTTGTCAAGGATTCTGGCAAGAAAATCAAGGATTATCTAGCCGAAATCTCCAGCAAGCTGGGGGAGAAAATTGTCATTAAACGATTTGTACGTTATCAGCTCGGGGAAAATGAATAGCAACGCTGATCTCTATGCCTGCCTACAAGCGCGTTGTCCTTAAGCTCAGTGGGGAAGCTCTTCAAGGGGAGCAGTCCTACGGGATCGATCCAAAGATAGTCCTTTCCATTGCTCATCAAGTTAAAGAAGTCAAAAAAATGGGGGTCGAGTTAGCGATTGTCATCGGGGGGGGCAATATCTTCCGTGGCGTCGCGGCCTCCAGCCAGGGAATGGACCGTTCTAGCGCCGACTATATGGGGATGCTAGCGACAGTCATCAACGGATTGGCTTTGCAGGATGCTTTGGAGAAAGAGGAAGTATTTACCCGCGTGATGACCGCTATCCAGATGCAACAATTAGCCGAGCCGTATATCCGACGACGGGCGATTCGCCATCTGGAAAAAGGAAGAGTAGTCATTCTTGTTGCCGGGACAGGCAATCCCTATTTCAGTACCGATACAGCGGCGGCGCTTCGCGCCAATGAAATCGGAGCTGACGTCATTTTAAAAGCGACAAAAGTGGACGGTATCTACTCCTCAGATCCGATGAAAAACCGCCGGGCCAGGAAATTCGAACACGTGAAGTATCTCGATGTCTTGAAGAAGGGGTTGAAAGTAATGGATTCTACCGCTATCAGTCTCTGCATGGACAATCATATCCCAATCGTTGTCTTTGATCTTAATTGCTCTGGGAATATTAAAAAGGTCATTCAGGGGGAAAAGATCGGAACCCGAGTTGATTAAGAGGAGGGGCATTCATGGTGACAGCGCAATTTTTGTTGAAGGAATCTGATGTCAAAATGAAGAAGGCGGAGGAGATAACCCTCCAGGAACTTTCACGAATCCGCGGAGGGCGAGCCCAAACCGGTATCGTCGAAGGAATCAAGGTGGATTATTATGGAACACCCACGCCCTTGAAACAGCTGGCTGGGATCACAACCCCAGATCCCCGAACCATTGCGATCCAGCCCTGGGATCCCTCGGCCATTTCCGAGATTGAAAAAGCGATTCTCAAAGCTGAATTAGGAATGACTCCGCAAAATGATGGTAAATTAGTCCGGCTTAACATTCCTGCGTTGACGAAAGAACGGCGAGAGGAGATGGCAAAGCTGGCGCGAAAAGTAGCAGAAGAAGGGCGTGTTTCTATTCGAGCGATCCGAAGAGATGAAAATGAAACCGTTAAGAAGGTGGAGAAAGAAGGGGCGATTACAGAGGATGAGTCCCGGAAAGCCCAGGAGCAGATTCAGAAGCTGACCGATCGGTTCATTGAGGAAATTGATAAACACCTCCGACAGAAAGAATCCGAAATCCAGCAAGTCTAGTGTTTCGACATGAATTTAATTAACCATAATGAAAAAAATTTCCTGCCATTTTGGATTGCCTCGATGACTTCACTTATATTCGCAAGTCCCGGCGCTTCTATTTTTCTCTGCTTACAAAATATCAGCCCGACTGGGCAACCCGTGGGTTAAAAAATTTGATGAATCTCTGCCCGTTTTCTTATCGGGTCATGGCTGGAAAGACGAGCCGAACGGCTCTTCTGTCGAAAAGAGTAACCCTGCGTGGAGGCATGTGCCGTTATTGATAAAATTTCCACACCAAAAAAAGAGAGTGGATATCGATACTGAGGTAGAAACCTCTCAACTTATGAAATATCTCTCTACATATGCTAAAGAAATTTCGCCAAAGTTCGTCTTTGACTAAGATCCCATTGCAGAAGGGAATCGACATAAACCACCATACCGACTCCGGCATCCATTAGGGTCTTTTCAGAACGGACTTCCTTAAGGGAAGAAAGAACGGCAAGGGGACGTTTCAATTCCAATTGCTTATATCGTTGGCAGAACTTTAAGGTTTCCGTTCGCGTCTCTTCTTCGCTGTCAATCATGATGCCGTCGGCCCCAGCCTTGATATAGGCTCTCGCCATTTGAAGTGCCTCATCTCTTCCTTTTCTCAACACGGAATTTCTAATGGGAGTGAAGAACATAAAATCATCCGAGACTTTTGACTTCTTTCCTGCCGCAATTCTGTTACAGACGTTTTCCATCCCATCGCCTCTTATGATGAGGGCTGAAACCCCCAGGTTTTCGAGAACTTTTATCACGCCGCCCAACTGTCCAACGGGGGCTCTGCTATTACCATCCACAATCAACGGTTTAGTCGTCACTTCAAAAATCTGATCCAACGCCTGGAGTGAATGCCCATAGCACATTCCATCAAATTCCCTGATTTCCCCATTCCGCGCTGTTTTAGTTTTTTCTATGATTCTTGCTATTTGCGGATCTTGAATTTTTATGATTCTGACGAGAGGTTTTAGTTCGAGCAGTCTTTTCAACTTTTTTAACCGGATTTTGGGGGTAATGCCGATTCTGAGCATTTCCTCCAAGAGCTGGGTTGAAGAGATGTCCCGCGTATAGTCAGGCTCTATGACTTTGCCTCCCCATTCTTCCATGGTTTTTATCGTTTTCTCTCTAACTCCTTTTTGAATACCTTTTCGCCAGTCTGTTCCGTGAATCACATAATCGGGCTTTAATTTTTTCAGATTAACTGTATAATCAAGTGTGTCCTGAGGGATAACTTCTTCAACGCCTTTGATATTTTCGACAACTTTTTTTCTCTGTCCGTATGTCAACAAAGGGACTCTTTTATAGCTGGCTATGGCTTTATCCGTCATGAGACCGACAACCACCCTCCCTAACTGCCTTGCAATCTCGATGATATTAATATGTCCATGATGGATCACATCAGCGCTCATGGGCACATAGATTTTTTTCATTGTTTAGATGCTCCTCCTTCTAAGGCCGATGCCATCAATTATAACACAGTAGCTCGAAGACCCCCATGCTGTAAGGGGGAATTTGACAGATGTTTGTCGAATCGAATATAATTTTAACACGAGGTTTTTACGCTATGTTCAATAAGGTCGTTATCGCTTACTTGGATCCCGATACAGGGGTTGTAGTATGGTAGGTTGTCATTGCGCTGGTGACCGCCGTTATTGTATTTTTTCGTCGGACAATCGACAGGTTCGTCGACTGGATTAGGCAAAAATTTTATCTTTCACGATACCAAAGAACATTTTCCTCGCAAAGCCGTCTGAGGTGGTGAGGATTTATTTGAGAAAGCTCTCTCTGGGCTTCTCCTGTTATCCGTCCGGCTATTCGTAAACTTAAAATTCGGCCCAAGCTTCCTGCAGGGACGGAGAAACTATGCGGGATATGGGGTTTTATATACAAAGAGTCATCCGGCCTTAAAATAACTTCTTGACGACCCTCAGCCGATTGCCCACCATTCCATTGAACAACACAACAGGCTGGGCCAAAGTTATAGCAATATTGATGGAGGGGGACGATGAGGTTAAGATCGGATGCTTCTGATTCCACATCGAGAATCAAAGCCTTCGAATGAGGTAAAAAGCGGACACTAGCCAGATCCGTGATTTGATAGTTCTGGTATCGCCTCGGCTTGGAACTTTTTATGGGGTGGATAATGACTCTTTCATCAAGGTAATCAGGAGGCATGAGATCGCGGGAATTCACTTTTAAAACATCAGCCAATCGCTGATATTGAGCTAGGGTCGGAAGTTTTTCTCCTTCCAGGAATTGAGTCATGACTTTCGCCTCCAGCGAAGAAAAGGCGGCTAGATCTTCCGCTGACATGCTCAGACTCGCCATTTGTTGTCTTAATAAAGAAGCGAAGTACTTTTCGCGGCTGGAAGTATCCAGCAGATATCCAGAAACCAGTTTGGGACCCAGCACAGAAAGCTCCTGCTGGGCGTCTCCAGCCAGTTGATTGCCATAAGTAAGCGCTAAAATCAATCCTTCTTGGCCATGATAATGGTCTACGGAATCTCTATGGCGTGTGGCAAAAGTATGTGGGACAAACGGGGTGATATACATCGAGTCCCCTGTATTGGCTTTGAATACTTTTTTTTTGCCCTCGTCCAGGTAATAAAAATTCACCGGTCCGATGAAGAGAGTAAATTGATGGAGGAAGTGTCCATTATTCCATTGAATGAGCGGATTGTCGGGATTATCATCTTCGATTTTGCAGAGTTCCAAGATCCATTCTGGCCGAAAGCTGGATACTTTGGACATAGCGGTGTCACGATATTCGTAATAATCAGAGCCACCCCGGGCGAAGACCCTGGAGCTTTTTTGAGACTCTTCTTTCCTCATGATCAGGATTCCCTCTGGAGCGTCATCTTCCAGGACCATAAAGTCGCGCCGGTTCACCGGCCAAATTTGCGTGGCTCGCTCTATGACTTCCTCCGGTAAGACCGTTTCTCCAGAGATGATCTGTTCCAGTTGGGAAAGAGGAATACCTAATTCCTCAGCTGTAGCTCTCCGGTTTCGCTTGAGGTCATTCATTAAAGCAAGAAAATTAGCCCCTTGGCGTTTGAGGTAGGAAGGATCCTTTGAGATCATCCTGTTGCTCATCGATAATACTCCTTATACCACAGGGAAAGGGTTTTGAGAAGTATGCTATAATGCATATGGAGTACCGGTCCCAGTTGGTTTTCAACTGGATGAAGTCCTCCGAGGCGGGGGCCGATTACATCGAACAGCTTTAATTTATTTCTTTAAGAATATTTCTTAAGGCCCTTTCCGTCAACTTTCGGGGGTTGTTGTTTACCCTGTCAGGATTAAATCCATTTTTGATGATTAGCTCTGTATCTTCATTGTTTTTTATTCCTAAACGGCTCAATCTGAACTCCAGCCCTACCGCTATCATCATATCGCGTATTTTATGATTCGCTTCTACCGATCCCTTTACACCCAGCAAAGAAAATAATTCCTTCATGATGTTCTCCACATATCCTTTACCTCTATGGTCAAGCAGATCTTCTTCGGCAACATGGTAGTTATATTCCAACATTGCTCCAAGCGTAAGTGCGACAGCATGTCCATGCGGGATTCCAAAAAAAGATGTCATCGGATAAGAAATCGCATGACAGGCGGTCGTTTTTGAGAGATTGATCGCTTTTCCAGCTAGGTTGGCTGCTCTCAACAGGAGATCTCTAGATTTCCTGGATGGATGATTGGTCACGTCACAGATGTTAGCCGTGACAATCTTGATGGCTTCTTTGGCATATGATTTGGATGTCTCGGTAGAGTGAATGCTCCAATAAGACTCAATGGCTTGACACAAAACGTCTATCCCC
>JAHFFC010000026.1 GCA_023248175.1 Candidatus Omnitrophota bacterium
CCCCCCCAACCGGATTTAAAACAAATGCCACTACGATCGAGAGGACTAAAACTCCCATGACGTCATCAATCACCGCCGCCCCCAGAGTGGTTGTCCCCTCCTTGGATTGCAGTTGTCCTAGTTCCAAAAGAGTTTGAGCGGTGATACTGACACTGGTCGCTGTCAACAACGTCCCAATGAAAACGCTGACCTGCCAACTATAACCATTCCAATGACCGAGCCAAGCGCCTGTTATTAAAGGAAGAACCACCCCTCCAGCCGCCGTCCAAAACGCGGAATTCCCCACTTTCCGCATCTTGACCATATCAGTTTCCAGTCCCGCGATGAACATCAGGAAAAGAACTCCCAGTTCCGCCAGCACACGCAGGACTTGCTCGACGGTTTCGCTCGGCAGAGCCCCTTCTCCCCCCAGAATCGGCCACCCGAAGAGATTAAAACAGGAAGAACTCAGCAAAACGCCGGCGAGAATTTCACCCAGCACGGAAGGAAATCCAAATCGAACTGTTAGTGCCCCTGTTAATTTCGCGCTGAAAAGAATAATTGCGATGATCAAAAACAATTGCGCCATATTAATTGTGATTTTACTGGAATGAAATGCAAGTGGTCAAGGGAATTTAACCCTTCTGGTGGATGCTCCTATTGCTTAGTCCTCCAGGTAGAATCTTTTTCCCCATCCTCGATGATATACCCCATTTCATCTAACTGTTTTCTAATCCGATCCGCGGCCTGAAAATCTTTTGCTTTTCTAAGTTCATCTCGCTTAGCTATTAAAGTTTTGACTGCAGATGGAAGATTACCAAAATGTTGCGGCGTTGGAGAAAGACCTAATATCTCCTTTAATTCTCTTAATTCCTCCTTGATTTCTAAAGCACCGCTTATTTTCCCACTGGCTAAATAAATATAGCCGCATTGAAGCATTTCAAATAAAACTGCAAGTGCCCTGGGTGTATTAAAATCATCATCCATCGCCGATTCGAACCGTTCCTTTGATTTCAAGACATCATCAGTTAATTGGACATTTCTCTCTGCTAAGGATTGCTCGCATCTAGTAAAAAAAATTTCAAACGAAATACGATTTTGCTTTGCGTCATTTAATCTTTGCCAACTAAAATCCACCGGACTCCGATAATGGCTTCGCAGGAAAAAGAATTTGAGGTCGTCCGGGTGATAGCCCTTCTCTAATATCTCTTTGACCCCCACCACATTCCCCACCGATTTTGACATTTTCTGTCCCTCGACGGTCAGAAGCCCGTTGTGGAGCCAATAGCTGGCGAAGGGTTTCTCCCAGGCCGCTTCGGATTGGGCGATTTCGTTTTCGTGATGTGGGAAAACCAGATCCACTCCGCCGCCGTGAATGTCCAATGTTTCGCCAAATCCCGCTTGACTCATCACGGAACATTCAATGTGCCAACCGGGACGCCCTCTTCCCCAAGGACTCTCCCACCATGGTTCGTCCTCCTTAGCGTTCTTCCATAGAGCGAAGTCGAGTGGGTCTTTCTTGCCGGGGCCAGGTTCCATACGATGACCTTTGATCAACTGTTCCGGGTTTTGATGAGATAATTTCCCGTATTCTTTAAAACGATTCACCGAGAGATAAACATTTCCCTCTGCCGCATAAGCCATTCCCTTCCCAATAAGGTGTTGAATCATCTCGATCATCTTTGGGATTTGTTCGGTCGCTTTTGGTTCCTCATCAGGCGGATCAATGGCAAGTTTTTCTAACGCACCGTGATAAGCATTCGTGTATTTTAGAGTAACTCGTTCACATGCCTGTTTGAGATTTTCTTCTGATTCTTCACTACGCGCTTTTTCAATGATTTTATCGTCTATGTCAGTGACGTTCCGGATAAACTTAACCTCAAACTTTTTATGTCGCAGATATTTTCGGATCATATCAAAGACAAACGCTCCCCGAATATGCCCAATATGAGGATCGTCGTACACGGTGGGACCGCAGACGTACATCCGTACCTGCGGGGGATGAATAGGTTGGAAGGGCTCTTTTTTACCCGTGAGAGAGTTTGTGATGACTAAGCCCTGTTTTTTTCGCCCATCGTCCATCGTCCCTCTCTTCTTTGTCTTACTCTTCCTCTAACTCTTTCCCCTCCCCTGCCTTCTGGCGCCATTTTTCCAGCTCTTCCTCGAGATGATCAATGTGGTGCTGAAGCTGTTCCAAAGATTGAGCCAGAGGGTCTGGAAGCGATGTGTGATCCAAGTTAATCCCTGGGAATCGTCTCCCCTGACGTTGGGTGACTCTGCCAGGAACACCGACAACGGTCGAATTAGCAGGGACATCACGAATGACCACCGCATTAGCTCCTATCACTCCATTATTACCGATACGAATGTTCCCTAACACCTTCGCTCCGGCACCGACCAGAACATTCTCCCCCAGTGTTGGGTGCCGTTTCCCTTTTTCCTTCCCGGTCCCCCCCAGCGTGACCCCTTGATACAAGGTTACATTTTTGCCGAGGATGGCTGTTTCGCCAATCACAACTCCCATTCCGTGATCAATAAAACACCCTTTTCCGATGACGGCGCCGGGATGGATCTCTATCCCCGTGAAAAACCGGGTCCATTGGGAAATGAGCCGCGGCAAAATAGGGATCTTCCACTCATACAATCGATGAGCCAGACGGTGCCACATCAAAGCGTGGAGTCCGGAATAGCTTAAAAAGACTTCTATCGTATTGGCCGCCGCTGGATCCCGCTCAAAGCAGGCGTCAATCTCTGGTCTAAAATAATGAGCTAAACCCGCTAAACAACCGATAAAAAGAAGCATTAAGAGTAGAGTCATTTCGTCTTTACTTTCTGAACCAACGAGACAGCCCACGCCGCGATCGCTTTCTTCCCGCCGATGGAATCGAGCCCCTCGTTGGTTTTCGCTTTAACGCTTACTTGTTCGATGGAAGTTCTTAACAAACCTGCCAGTTTTTTCCGTATCTGGGGGAGGTACTCCAAAAGTTTTGGCCTCTCTGCGATGATGACTGAATCAATCTGCGATATTTTAAACCCCTTCTTTTGAACCTTCTTAGCCACCTCTCTCAGAAACCAAGAACTCTCTTTCCCTCTGAATTTCTCGTCGCTATCGGGGAAGTGAGTCCCCATATCCCCCGCGCCGACCGCTCCCAAAAGGGCATCGCAGACGGCATGAATCAAAACATCGGCATCGGAATGTCCAACTAATTCGAACTCGCATGGGATTAAGATGGCTCCCAATCGGATTCCTTTGCCATTTTTAAGACGATGAATATCGTAACCAATACCAATGCGAATTGTCATATTTAAATACTCTAGAAGTTAGGGCAACACGAAAAAATCCGCCTGGCTGAGGCGCCGTTTTAAAATTATCTCCGCCAGCAATAAATCCTCTGGTGTCGTAATTTTGATATTCTCCCGATCTCCTTCAACGACTTTGACTTTAATCCCCATTCGCTCTACTAATGAAGCATCATCCGTACCACTGTATCCCTGAGTGAAAGCCCGTTGATATGCTTTCATCAAAATATGTCTGCGGAACACCTGCGGAGTCAAAATAACGCGGAGCTCTTGCCGATTCAGTGTTTCCCTAACCCAGTTCTTTCCATCCACTTTTTTGATGGTATCTTTTGGAATAACCCCAGGACAAACCGCCCCGGTTCGACGCGCCGACTGGATCAATCTTGAAACTTCATCTCCCCTGACCAACGGTCTTGCCGCGTCATGCACCAGGACCCACCGGGTCTTTGAATCCAGAGAAGACAAACCCGCATAGACCGATTCCATGCGGGTAGCTCCTCCTCTAACCACCGCGGTAACCCGTTTTAGTTGATAACGCTCCAGAATTTTTTTTTGAACTTTCTCACGCCACTTCCGGCTAACGACGAGAATAATCGAATCAATCTCCCTGACTGATTCCAGCATCTTTAAGGTACGGACAATCAGTGGTATCCCTGCTAGTAAAACATACGGTTTTTCAACTTTGGACCCGAGCCTCTCTCCTTTTCCAGCTGCTGGAACAATCGCCTGAATCATATATTTTCATCTGGTTAATTCACCTTCTCTAAAGCCTGCTGCTGAGAAGTTAGTTTGGCAAAGATCATCCGACCGGCGGCCGTCTGAATGACACTGGTGACCTCTACTTCGATGCGCTGTCCAATGAGACGTCTGGAACCCTCCACGACCACCATGGTACCATCGTCCAGATAGGCAACCGATTGGTTGTATTCCTTCCCTTCCTTGACCAACCGCACTTCCATGACTTCGCCGGGCAGAACGACCGGCTTGAGGGCATTCGCCAATTCGTTGATGTTTAAAACAGTCACTCCCTGCAGTTCAGCGACCTTGTTCAGGTTATAGTCATTGGTAAAAACTTTCGCCTGAATCTTTTTTGCCAACTTCACCAATTTCGCATCCACTTCATGAATCTCCGGAAAATCCTCTTCATGGATTCGGACATCAATGTTACTGCTCTTCTGAATTTTATTAAGAACATCCAAGCCTCGGCGCCCTCGGTTTCTCTTAAGGGAATCTTGAGAATCCGCGATCTGCTGGAGCTCCCTCAGCACAAACCGCGGAATAATGAACTTGCCATCAATGAACCGGGTTTTGGTAATATCGGCAATCCTTCCATCAATGATGACACTAGTGTCCAATAACACGAGGTCTTCGATTTTTCCCTCCTGCTCAAACTTGACGTAGGGGATGATGAGGCTAAACTCGTCCTTGCTCCGAAGGGCCATGATCATTCCCAGATAACAGAAGACAAGAGTGAAAGCTAATTGCACGGATTGTGCTAGCATCGGCGACATTGGAACCAACAAAAACGCGCTGGTGATCAATTTCGACAGGATTAATCCAAACAGCAATCCAAAGACCGCCGCTGAAAGACCGCGGACATAAATAGGGCGCAGTATCAGCTCCAACGCCACGACAATTCCGCCGCAGCCCAACCCTAATACTGCCCATGTCCATGCGGTTGAGACCTCCAGATTAGAAACAGAAAATCCTAATTGGTATCCAACAACACCGCTCATCGCGACAAAAAATAAACGAATGAAAATAAATGTCATAAGACCTCCCTATTTCTTTTTTCCCTTCGGCTTCTGAAGCAGTTTCCAGGGATTCGCCTTCAAATCGCCGGTGAGATCCTCCAGATTCTTGTGAAGCGACTCCTCATAGACGAGCTTTCCAAAGGTTCCCTGGCCGCTTTGGATTTGAGATAAAATTGCCCTGGCTGAGTTAGTTGCATCTGCAGTATTGACGACTACTTGTTTCAAGGAACTCTTAAACTCGGGATCCTGGACGACTTCATTAACATGAGTTATGGCTTGATCCAGTTTTGTCGCCACCGCATAAGCCCTTTCTGCAATTGCCTCGGTCGCCAAAGGATCCTTTCCACGGATCTTAGCCCCTTCCTTTAGGAGTTTCGCATCAGGCGTTCCCGGAATAATCTCCACATATTTCTCTCCTAATAAACCGAGCGTATTAATAGTGATAACCGAGTTCTCGGGAACCATCACATTCTGACGCACCCACAGAAGAAGCTCGACCAATGTCTGTCCTGTTACCGGATCGGTGACGATCTGGATATCCTTGACTTCACCGGCATTGACACCGGCAAAACGGACCGGAGCCGATTCCTCGATTCCATTGATAAACCTAAAACTGGTCCTGATGGAATATCCGGGATTCCAGAGATAGAAATCACCAATTGAAAAAACGATAATAAAAAGAATCAGCATTCCAATAAAAACAAAAATCCCCACTTTAACCTCGATGTTCTCTCTCTGAATCACCTATTTATCCCCCCTTTTTCTAACGAAGAACGACCGTTTGCTTCGCTCACGACGGACGATGGACGATTTTGTCTTTTTCGTCCTTCGTCTATCGTCCATCGTCCTTCATTCATATCGCCAGCCCCTCCGCCTCTGTAATGGGCCCCACAGCGGCCCCTGTAATGAATTGTTTTACGATTGGATTCTGAGTATTTCGTATCTGCTCAGGTGTTCCCACTTCAATGATCTTCCCCGCGTAAAGCATCGCGATCCGACTTGCTACTTTGTAAGCGCTGATCATGTCATGAGTCACCACAATGGAAGTAACCCGCAGTTTGTCATGCAGATCAATGATCAAATCGGTGATCGCATCCGCCATGATCGGATCAATGCCGGTGGTCGGTTCATCGTAGAAAAGAGTCTCTGGATTCATACAGATGGCCCGCGCCAACCCCACTCGTTTGCGCATCCCGCCGCTCAATTCCGCCGGTTTCATCTCTTCAATCCCCTTCAGCCCTACCAGAGTTAAACATTCCCGTACTCGGTGACGGATTTCTTCTTCGCTCATCGAGGTGTGCTGAATCAGAGCAAACCCGACGTTTTCCCACACAGAGAGCGAATCAAAAAGGGCCGCCCCTTGAAACAACATTCCAAACTTCATGCGGATTTTATCCACTTCCGTGATGCTCCTAATGGAACAGATATCCACACCGTCAATCAGTATCTGCCCTGAATCAGGACGAATCAGTCCAACGATATGCTTGAGTAAAACACTTTTGCCTGCCCCGGAGCGGCCGATAATCACCAATGTCTCTCCCGTTGCAATCGTCAGGTTCAGATTGTGAAAAACCCGCCGCGGGCCAAAGGACTTGCAAAGATTAATGATCTCTATCATGCTCAGCGGACAGCGTCCAGCGGTCAGCGTTCGGAAAAGCGTTGACGCTGTACGCTGAAGTTAAAATGCAAAATAAAACAGCGCCGTAAATAAACAATCAGACGCTATGATCAAGATAAAAGACGTCACTACCGAAAACGTGGTCGCCCTACCGACCCCCTCAGCCCCTCCCTGCGTCCGAAATCCTTCATAACAGGCAACGATGCAGATGATCACGCCGAAAACGATGGACTTGGAAAGCCCGGTAAAAAGATCTTTCAGCATGAGTGGTTCAAAAGTCATTTTGATGTAGATGCCAGAGCCGATTCCCAACTTATAGACCCCAACCATGTATCCCCCAATAATTCCTATAAGATCGGCGTAGACTGTCAAAATGGGAAGCATCGTCATCAGGGCTAAAAAACGGGGAACGGACAGATAACGGACCGGATGGGTTGCCAACGTCTCTAAGGCATCGATCTGTTCAGTGACTTTCATGGTTCCCAGCTCCGCCGTAATCGCCGCCCCCACTCTTCCAGCGACGATGAGGGCTGTCAGAACGGGTCCTAATTCCCGCATCATTGAGAGAGAAACCAAGCTCGCGATGTAAAGCTGGGCTGAAATTTTCTGCATCTGATAAGCGCTCTGAAGCGCCAGAACCACACCGGTAAAAAGAGAGATCAAAGTAACGATGGGAAGGCTGTTGACACCGATTTTCTTCATCTGATCAAATACTTGAAATCGGTCCAACGGTCCCATAATGGCAAAACGGATCGTCTGGACAAGAAGGATGGATACTCCTCCGACATAAATCGCCAAGTTCAGAAATTTTTCACCTAGTCTGGCAAACCAAAGTGCGAAGCTCATGTTAGAATTTCACGCGATTTTCCATGCCCAGAAATTCCTCGTGTCCCTTTACCTGCATTTTTATCCTTTTATTCTTCTGGAAGCGATACTCTAATACGAACTCGTTCTTGTCCTCTCCCGCCCTCTGCATTTCAAGCTCATCATTCATGAACCCCTTGAAACTGACACGCATGTCTTGGCTGATATTCTTGCCGAGTTTTACCTCTCCTTCTCTGTTGTCATCATCGGCCGCCTGAATATCCCATCCCTTCCAACGCATCGTTTTCGTATCCGAATAGAATTTAATCTTCTCCATCGGATTGCCTTCTCCAAATTGGCGCAGGTCGATTTCTCCTTTTACCAACAGCACTCCTTGATCCCCATTAACACGCCCCTCCGTAATCGTTAGAATAGGAAGCATCCCCTCCACCGAGAAGAAAGAGGAAGAAAATAAAATCGGATTATTTTTCCCCAGTTGGCCATCCATTAATTCAAACATCCCGGAGAGTTCCAGGGCGGAAAACGAACCTGCCAATCGCCATTCTCCCTTTGCGGTTCCGGTTAACGCTCCTGACCGCGCCAGCTCAGAGATAAAAAAAACATCGCTGGCCCGGCACGTTTTCAAACGAATGGTCAAAGCAACCGGATAGGGAACGTTTAAGCCGATACTACCGTCAAGTTGATAGAAATCTCCGGCCTCACAGTCCGACAACAAAATCTTTCCATCGGTGAATTCGTATCGTCCGTGAAATAACACCGACGGAGTATAATTCACCAGCACCTGGGTCGCTTGAAACGTTCCTTTAAATGGGCTTTCTTCTCCATGAAATGACACAGAGGCTACGGTAGTCCATCCCATGAATGGAACATGGTCAATGCTGAGCTGCCCTGCGTAGGGAGGTTTTAAACCCATTTTAAAAACAATTTCTTCCGTGCTTGTCTGGTTTGAATTCGGCTCTACTAACTGAGGAGATAGATGAAGGACTATTTGCATGGTTTCTGAAGCAGATTCTGGTTCTAAGTTTCTCCCGGCAGGCTGGGTCACGGAAACTTTGCTGATGTTGAGGGGAGAAGGACGGACCAGAAACCCTCTGTAGCTAGCGACAAAAAATCCCGCCAGGCAAAAACTAACCAGCCCAATCTGTTTTTGAATCCTCCGCATTCCTCCCATTCACACCTCGAAGGTTAACGAATCATCCTTCACGACAACTTTAAGCGATGCCCCTTTGGCGATTTTCCCGCTAATGATCTCCTCGGAAATCCGATCCTCCAAATATCTCTGAAGAGTTCTTTTGATCGGTCGAGCGCCATAGATTTCGTCGAATCCTTTCTCAACCAGAAAATCCTTCGCTTTTTGGGTCAGTTCAATTTTGACATCCTGATCCCTTAAGCGATCTTGAAAATAAGAAAGCTCGAACTCCAGGATCTTGTAAAGATCGTCTCTTGTCAGTGCGCGGAAAACGATAATATCATCAATGCGGTTCAGGAATTCCGGCTTGAAAGTTTTCCGAACTTCGTCCATCAATTGTTTTTTCATCTGCTCGTAATTATATTCCTTGCTCTGCGGCGTAAATCCGAGAGAGCCGTGCTTCTTCAGCAATTCAGCGCCGACATTTGAAGTCATGATCAAGATCGTGTTCCTGAAATCAACCTTCCTTCCCAAATTATCAGTGAGCCGTCCCTCTTCAAGAACCTGCAGCAAAATATTGAATACATCCGGATGTGCCTTCTCGATCTCATCCAGCAAAACTACCGAATAAGGTTTTCTTCGGATTCTCTCGGTTAGCTGCCCCCCTTCTTCATAACCGACATACCCCGGAGGCGCGCCGACCAATCGTGAAACGTTAAATTTCTCCATGTACTCCGACATATCTATTTGAATCATAGCATCTTCACTGCTAAAGATAAATTCGGCGAGCGCTTTGGCTAATAACGTTTTCCCAACACCCGTGGGTCCGAGAAAGATAAAGGAACCTATCGGGCGTTTGGGATCCTTCATTCCAGAACGAGAGCGGCGCACGGATCGCGCGATGGCGCCGATGGCCTCTTCCTGACCGACTACTCTCTTGTGAATCGCTTCTTCCATCCGCAGCAAACGTTCCGTTTCTTTCTCCTCCAAACGCGCCAGAGGGATACCGGTCCACTTGGAGACAACGTAAGCGATCTCCTCGACGGAAATCTCCGGTTCTGTCGCCTGTTTCGTGAGAGACCAATCTTTGCGCCCCTTGT
>JAHFFC010000027.1:0-8815 GCA_023248175.1 Candidatus Omnitrophota bacterium
CCTTAGAGACGGAGATTTTGTGGAAAAAACTCCGACAACTCGCAGTCAAGAAAGCCCCAATCCAACAAAGACGAATTGAAAAAGACCAAGGTTTCCTAAAGGATTCCCACTCTAGCCTTAACTGTTTCCTAACACCATTTTGCTTGATCAGCCATTTATAGATAAACTGAATGCGGCTTCTGTTATAGCGATAGAAATATTTTCTACTCCCTTTCCCCCACGTGACATTTTCTAAATGCCACACAATGGCCGCAGGCACGTAAAGAACCTGATAATTTTTTCCCCTCAATCGCCATGCCAGGTCTACATCTTCAAAATAGATCGGCTGAAATCTTGGGTCAAATCCACCCACTTGCTCAAATAGATCACGCTTAAATGCTACAGCGGCGGCGCAGACGTATTCACATTCTTTAAGAATATCATATTGTCCGTGATCAACCTCCCCCCGACCAAAGTGCTGGGTAAAACCGGAAGGTTCTACCCAAGCCCCTGCATGTTGCAGAGTTTTACCATCGGGTTCAAGAATTTTAGAACCGACCAAGGCAATTTTGGGATCTGAGACTAAAACGTCTACGAGTCGCCTGAGCCATTGAGAATCTACCCAGGCATCCACATTGACCAGAGCGATGATCTCTCCCCTGCATAATTTAACCCCGTTATTCAAAGAAGCACCAAAGACTTTATGCTTTGGGTTTCGGTAAACATTGACTTTGGGAAAACTAGAACAGACCCTGTTGATGGTATCATCACTGGAACGGTCATCAAGAACCCATATCTCAAAAGTAGGGTAGTCTAACTTCAAGAGAGAGTCAAGACACCGTTCCACCATGTCAGCGCCATTATAGACAGGGACTAAAATAGAGACCATAGGGTAAGAGCAGAGCCTTTCCATTCTCTTTTAAATGAAACTAAGCCATGATGAGGGATCGTCTCTTTGATTTCAAACTCACCTGCAGAAGGAACAACTCCCCAAACATCCTGGCGAAGATTGATCCAAGCGATGGCCATCCTAAATTTTCCTCGCAGAAGTGGACTATGAGGAAAACGAAGCCCCCATTTTGTTGTGCCTGGATTCAATTCAAATAGAATCCCATCCGCCAAAGAACTGGTGCCATAGCAAAGGATGCTATCTTGGCGAAAAAGCCCAAACCAAACAGCAAGCTGGTCTACAGGTTTATCTGATTTGAAGATCCCCTTTAGGGTGATGGCGTCACCGATAGAAAAGAGGTCCTTTTCAACAATGAAAGAATCAAGTGTTGTCCCCGCTTGCCTAGGCATTATCCTAGTACTTTTTAGCCAAGCACTAATTTTCCCCTCCATTTCTCTTTGGAAAGCGCTATAGCCCATCATCAGATTCCCTTGGCTTGCTAGAGGAGTTCCCGCAAGCATCCATTGATGGGGGAGAAAAGTGACCCCATAGTCTGAGCGCCCAGCCCTTATTTTAAATGGATACATTGCGTGATGATAATCATAGCCGAAGAGTTCCTCTTCTTCCCAAATGGCGACCGTCAGAGAAAACCGTCCTGCTAATAAAGGAACAGAGGGATAATTCAATTGAAACCATCCTCTGCCCGGTTCCAATTGATGAATCTTTATTCCATCGAACCGAGTATTAGGCCCAAAGCAATAGACGCCGTCATCCCGATAGATCGCGACTCCAAAATGGGGATCGCTGATCGGTTCTTCTACTGTATACTCAACACGAATCTTTAGTGAATCCCCTGTGTTGATTTCGGTGACTTCATGGTTTTCATCATCGAGCAATTGGACCCTTTCTATTTTCGCTTTACCCATGCCAAAACGTTGGCGCCAGGCGCCTCTAACCCAGCCGATTTCACTGGGGCGGGGACGTTCTTGTTCATCTCCCCTTCCAGACAAGGATAAGATCAGTCTCTTTTTTTCTACGGCAGTCAACCCAGAATCATGATCTCCATTGCCATTCATTCGATGGCGATAAATAGCGACGACTTCCTGAGGATTTCCATAGGCGACTCCTCTGCCAGTTTCCAAAAGGAGTGCTCGGTCGCAGAAGGATTCTACCGTTTCAAGTCCATGCGTCGCCAAGATAAATGACTTTCCTATTTTTTTGAATTCCTGCAATTTGGCAAAACATTTCCTTTGAAATAAACCATCCCCGACGGTTAAAATTTCATCAATGATTAATAGATCAAATGGGGCTTGGATCGCAATCGCAAACCCCAATCGCATCATCATTCCAGCCGAGTAGGTCTGTAGAGGTGCGGAAATGAGGTGCCCCAAGCCTGAAAATTTGATAATGGAATCCATCTTTTTACGGATTTCCTTGACGGTCAAGCCTAAGATCACTCCATTAAGGTAGATATTTTCTTCCCCTGAGAGATCCTGATGAAACCCAGCGCCCAGCGTTAAGAGAGTGGCTACCTTTCCATTGATGGTTATCTCTCCCTCTGTTGGCTCGGTGATTCCGGAGCAAAGGTTTAACAGAGTACTCTTGCCTGAGCCGTTAGGCCCGATAACTCCAAGGGTTTCGCCAGGTTCTAATTTGAAGCTGATATTCTTGACAGCCCAAAAGTCGCCGAATTTCTGCATCCGCAAGAATTTTGGGAGTAAATAGCGTACCAATGCCCCTTTTTCGTAGGTGATTTGGTAGCGTTTACCGAGATTGGCGGCTTCTGATAGTGGCATGGTTTTCTAAACCAAGTCTGCAAACACGCTCTGCCGTTTTTTGAAAACTCTCACCCCTATCATCAGAATTACAATCGAAGCGATGAAGGTGTAAGTGACAAATCCAATCCATGGAATCGAGTCTGGCAGGAGGCTAGTATATCCTGGCAGAAGCGCCCAGCGATAAAAAGTAACCATTCCGACCATGGGATTCATTAAATAAAGAAAGACCACTGGGAGAGAATAATGTTGAATGATAGAAATGGGATAGAAAACAGGAACTAGATAAAACCATAATACGAGAGCAATTTCCACCATGTATTTCATATCTCTAAATTCCACCTGAAGAGCAGAGACCCAAAGGGCCAAACCGGTAGTGAGCATCAAATGAAGAAAGATAATGAAAGGTAACGCCATCAAATGCCAGCTCCACCCAATATGAAGAAAGCGTAGGGCTAAAATCAATAGAATCAAACTCAATACGAAATTGACTAGATTTGCCAGAACAATAGAGACTGGAATTAATTCTCGGGGAAAGTAAACTTTTTTGATCAAACTACCACTATCCACAACGCACGTGACTGAATTTCCTATTGCCAATTGGAAAAAAGTCCAGGGGAATATGGCAGTACTGATGTAAGCCACAAAAGGGACTCCATCATTAGGGGCTTTCAGCAGAACGGAAAAGATAAAAGAGAAGATCAAAATCATTGAAATGGGGACTAAAAGAGCCCAAAGAAAACCAAGGATAGGGTGTTTGTAGCGGACTTTGATATCCTTGGAGGCAAGCTTGACAGCAAGTTCACGGTAACGCCAGAGGTCGTTCAGAAGAGTCATTGCTCTTCTATTCTGGAGCAATTGTCAGAAGAAGTCAATTATTAGGCGGGATCTCAGAAATTCCCCATCAACTGAAAATCTCTTACACCCCCCCCCTTAGAAAAGGGGGTCAGGGGGTTCTTTTCGCCTGAGGCGGGCACTTCGCTACGCTTCGTTCAGAATGACAGCACTGCGTAAGGTGAGTTAAGAAATATGTGTCTTGATGCCAAATTGATCTATCATTTTGATAACCACGGTGTAATTTTCATTAGCCTTTCTAAAACTCCGTCCGCATCGGGCGGCTCATCAATAAATCAACCGATTTTCTTGGATCTTTCCCTTCAAAGATAATCTGGTATACCTCTTCCATCAGGGGAACATCGCCGCCGACCTTTTGAGCAAGCTGGCGAGCCGATTGAACTGTTTCAACCCCTTCAACTACCATTTCTGTCGCTTTTAAAACCTCCTGCGCCGGTCTCCCTTTGGCGATAGCTTCACCGAAACTCCGATTACGACTCCGTTCACTCAGACAGGTCGTTACCAAATCCCCTAAACCGGATAGTCCAGAAAACGTCTTCCGCTTAGCCCCGGCCAAAACCCCCAGCTTCGTGATCTCTCCAAGTCCCCTGGCTAACAGAGCCGCTTTCGCGTTAGACCCAAACCCCAGCCCATCGGAAATACCGGCGGCAATGGCAATGACATTTTTCAACGCCCCTCCTAATTCAACTCCGGTAACATCGGTACTGGTATAAAGACGGAATCTTTGAGTCCCTATATTTTTCTGAACGTCTTCGGCGATCTCTCTAACTGACGAAGCAATGACAGCGGCAGCGGGAAGCCCGGCCGCCACCTCGTAAGCGATGGTAGGTCCCGACAGAACCGCTAATTTTTCAGGATGGATGACTTGTTCAATGATTTCAGACATTCTTAAAAGCGTTTTCTGTTCGATCCCTTTCGCGACACTGACGACGGTGATTTCTTTCAGAGAAATCCCTTTCATCTTTTCTAGCACTGAGCGCATAAATTTTGAAGGGACCGCTAGAATGACAAATTCTTTTCCTTCCATCGCTTCTTTGAGATTCCCCGTAAACCGAATTGTCTTTGAAAGTAAAACTCCTGGGAGGAATTTGACATTTTCTCTTTTCTTAGAAAGGATCTGCACATACTCAGACGAGACAGACCAAAGAGTTACTTGATGCCCCTTGCCATCAAGGAGAATCGCCAGCGCCGTTCCCCATCCACCGTCTCCTATGACAGCTATTTTAGGCATGACGCTAATATAGCATTCGATCCTAGGTTACGTCAATGAAGGTTCGCCAAGAGCCGTATGAAACGCAAAGTATCCCTGAAAGGTCTAATTTGACTAGTTTCACCATTGTAGATGGAGCGGATGGGAACAGAGACCACTTTAAATCCCGACCGAACCGCTTGCATGACCAATTCCGATTCTCCCTCATACCGCATACTTTTCAATTGCGTCTTTTGAAGAACAGTGCGATGAATCAACCGGTAACCGCACTGCGTATCCTGAATTTTCTGCCCGATGAGCTTCGAGATGAAAAAAGACATCGTATGATTAGTCATCCATCGAATCGTCGGCATTTCTGCTTTCTCCTGTAGGCGATTGCCGATGATGAGGTCTGCTTTTTCTTCCAGGGCCTTCTCAAGAAACGAAGGGATTTCATCGGGAGAATGCTGTCCATCCCCATCCATGGTCAAAACCGAGTCGTACTCTTCCTTCAGGATCTGTTCAAATCCCTGCCGAAGGACGGCTCCCTTCCCGTGGTTGATGGGATTATAGATCACACGCGCCTGAGCAAGTCCTGCTAATTGGGCGGTTCTGTCCCAGGAGCCGTCGTCAATCACCAGAACATCCGGAATATATTTTCGGATCCCGGTGACTAATGACTGGATGGTTTTTGCGGCATTATAAGTTGGAATCAGGACGCAGATTTTCATGTTCCAGTTATTGGTTCCCAAAAGCGGCGAAAGACAAGCCACTGAGTGGGATGGAGACGGATCTGTTCTTCTAATACCCGTGCGCATTCCTGCGTTAGGGCTTGAATTGTCTCATCGCTTCCATCGCTAAAATGGGAACTCTCGATCGGTTTTTTACAAAGGACGCGAAAACAATCCTCCTTCTCCCTGAGAACAAAAATGGGAACGATCGGAGCGTTCGTTCTAATGGCTAGATAGGCGGTCCCCCTGGGGAAACTGACTATTTTCCCAAGAAACTCCACTGGAATTCCCTGACGCGTGTAGTCTCTATCCCCTAAGAGCGCCACAACATGGTTCTCTCTGAGTCCCGTGAGGGACCCTTTTAAGGCTGTCTGCATCGGGATTGAACGAATTCCCTTCGAGAGCCGTTGTCTGAAAAAGAACTGATTCGTCCACGGATTTTTGTGGGAGAGAGCGACCACATCTATCGAATGGCCCAGCGTCGCCAGAATAGCTCCCCCAACTTCCCAGCTTCCCACGTGCGCCGTTAGAAGAAGGCATCCTTTTCTCTTTTCTAACGCGCGGTCTACTTCTTCTATTCCCTCGAAAGAAACGTACCGATTGATGAACGAGTGATCAACTTTAGGAATACGAAAAAAATCAACCAGATACCTGGCGAAATTGATGTAGACTTGCAGAGTCATCGTCTCTAGTTCTTTTTGCTCGATTTCCCTGCCTAAAATCTGGCGAAGGTTCTCTCCAACCGCGTTCTTCTCTTCGCCCCGACTCATCGCGTATGTAGTACCTATCTTTTCTCCAAAGAAGTAAACAACCTTTCTTGGTAAGGACAAAGCTAGCCGAGAAGCGATACGAAAAACGAAAGAAGAATCCATATTAGACCCTCTCTCCGCTACCTCCTTGCCAGACGAAGGGCTAGCGCTGCCGTTTCAATGGCAGAATGAGGACGGGCCATCTGTCGAGTCGCCTCCCGCATATCGCTGACCAGCTGAGGATCCCTCAGGAGCTTTTGTACTAAAAGAGCCGTTTCTCTTCCATCTACCGCCTGCATCGCGATCCTTTTATTTAAAAGAATCCGCGCGTTCTGCGCTTCCTGACCCGGAATTGGGTTAATGAGGATCATGGGAAGATGCATGACGACAGCCTCTGCGGAAGTTAAACCTCCCGGTTTTGTGATCAACACTAAAGAGACAGACATTAACTCGTTGATCTCTTTAACAAACCCCAGCACGACGAGTTTTTTCTTGATTTTTTTCTGGTGGCGTTCCAGCCATCGCCGTAGTGTGCCGTTACTGCCGCAGATAACAACGATCTGGAACTGTTCCTGAAGTTGAGCTAGTTCTTGAACCACATTTCTGATAGGACCCAGTCCCTGACTCCCCCCCATTAAAAGAACAATAGGCAGACGTGAATCCAATCCCCAGCGAACCCGCACCGTTTCAGGAGAAGGAACGCGGGTTAGATTAGGCTCAATTGGAATTCCAAATTCATGAATCCGGTCAGCAGGAGTCCCGTTTTTCTTGAACCGGTCAACGGCGATAAAGGAACTCACAATATAAGCGTCAACATTGTCATAGAACCAATAGGAATGAGGACAATAGTCGGTCAATACTGCGATAATGGGGATATCTAAATTATACCGCTTTTTATAATCCGCCACCATACCACAGGGAAATGCCTGTGTGCAGATCACCGCATCTGGCTTGAATCCTTCGATGAGTTTGGAAAGTTTCTTTGAATTAAACCGGTGGATCAATTTTCGAAACGTCTGTGTATTTTTCACCAACGTTGGATTGTCATAGAGAAAATCCCATACCTCTGGAGTTGTCTGAATGACTTTCAAATAAGTTTCAGATATAATCCTCTCCAGGATGGGATTGGTATACCGAAAGGAATTCACGAGAGAGGTAGTTATGGTGGGATCAATCTGGTGAAGCGCTTTATCAATCGCTAAAGCCGCTGCATGATGCCCTGACCTCGGCGAGATGTACATTAAGAGAATCCGAAATCGCATGACCCCCTTCTGCCTCCTGCCATCTGACATCTGTCATCTGACTTCTGACATCTACCTTCTGCCATTCAGAAACCTCTGGACTCTTCCGACGGCAGTTTTTAATTTCTCCTCGGCGGCCACCAGAGCGAACCGGACATACCCTTCTCCGTATTCCCCAAATCCAGTCCCCGGAGAGGCCACGACTCCAGTTTCCCTCACCATCCGGGTCGTGAACTCTAACGAAGTTAAGGTATTATACTGAACCGGAATTTTAGCCCATACATAAAAAGTTGCCTTCGGCTTCGGAATCTGCCACCCGATGGCGTTGAGCCCATCAACAAATACGTCTCTTCTCTTCCGGTAGATTTCAACATTTCTTTTGACGCACTCCTGCGGCCCGGTGAGCGCTTTAATCGCTGCCCACTGCACCGGCCTGAAAATGCCGAAGTCAATATAGCTCTTTGTCTTTGCCAGGCTTGCCAGAATATCTTTGTTGCCAGCTGCAAAACCGATTCTCCATCCAGCCATATTATAGGACTTTGACAAAGTGTGAAATTCAATCGTCCCTTCCTGTTTCGCGCCGGGGACCTGCAGGATGCTCGGAGCTTGGTAACCGTCAAAAACAATATCAGAGTAAGCCAGATCACTTGCTAAAATTAGCTCTTTCGACCGAGCCCAATCAATCAGGTTCTCATAAAATTTTCGATCCACCACCTGCGAGGTGGGATTGTGGGGATAACTGACAAACAAAAGTTTCGCCCGTTTTGTCACCTCGGGATTCACGCTTTTGAAATCAGGGATAAACTGGTTTTCCGCCGTCAACGGGAGGCTGTACAAGATTCCCCCCGCCATAATGACTCCATCGAAGTGAACCGGATAGGTCGGGTTAGGGACAATAGCGATGTCATCGTGATTCAGGAACGCGAGTGAAAGATGAGCGACCCCTTCTTTGGCCCCTATTAAAGGAAGGACCTCCGTTGCCGGGTCTAATTGAACCTTAAAACGCTGATAGTACCATTGAGCGATGGCAGATTTTAATTTTTTCTCAACCACTCCTGACGGACGGGAATACCGATGATTCTCAGGATCTCTTGCCTGGCGACAAAGTTCCTCTACCACCTCTTCAGGCGCCGGAAGATCGGGATTGCCCATTCCAAGGTCAATGACCTCAACCCCTTTAGCGCTCACTTCCTCTTTCAATTGGTCCACCATCGTAAAAAGATACGCCGGTAAACGTTTCATTCGATTTGCTTCTTGCATTATTTCACTCCTTTAAATTGGTTCTCGGCATGGTACGAACTTCTCACAAACGGCCCGCTGGCAACTGAAGAAAAACCTATTTCGTACGCCTTCTGCTCATACCATTTAAACTGATCCGGATGAATGAATTCTACCACCTTTAGACGA
>JAHFFC010000027.1:8825-9691 GCA_023248175.1 Candidatus Omnitrophota bacterium
AGATACGCCGGTAAACGTTTCATTCGATTTGCTTCTTGCATGCTTTGGTCCTTAATTAAACGAGCTGGGACTCATGAAAAACTAAACTGGCTAGGGCACCATCAAAAACTATCGTGGCTGGGAAGCTGGGGAAGGTCTTTCCCAGCCCCTAGCCAGTTATATTTTTTTCACCCATCCCAGCCAATTTTAACTTTCCTTCCATCCTAGCTATATAATTTTTTTAAACTGCATCTCCGCATGGTACGAACTTCTCACAAACGGCCCGCTGGCAACTGAAGAAAAACCTATTTCGTACGCCTTCTGCTCATACCATTTAAACTGATCCGGATGAATGAATTCTACCACCTTTAGACGATCCAAAGTTGGCTGCAGGTATTGCCCCAGGGTGAGCAATTGACATCCCGTCTCGCTTAAATCCTTCAAAACCTCGATCACTTCGTCTCGCGTTTCCCCAAGACCTAACATTAAACCACTTTTTGTCCAAATTGTCTTCTTTTTCGCTTTCGCCCGCCTTAATAATTCGATCGATCGCTCATACCTGGCCTGCGGCCTCACTAGAGAATGCAACCTGACAACTGTCTCCAGATTATGGTTCAAAATATCAGGACCTGCCTCAAGAATTATTTCAAGATGAGCTTCATTTCCGCGGAGATCGGAAATGAGTACTTCAATTAAAATCGTCCTGTCTCTTTTTCTAATCGCCTCAATCACTCTAGCAAACTGCCCAGCCCCGCCGTCTTTAAGGTCATCTCTGGCGACCGCCGTAATGACCACGTGGCGGAGCCCCATTTTCAGGGCCGCTTCAGCCACGTGTTCGGGTTCTTGTTCATCGGCCGGCAGGGGCTTTCCTTGATCAATCGCGCAGA
>JAHFFC010000028.1 GCA_023248175.1 Candidatus Omnitrophota bacterium
ATAATCAATTAAGTAGGACTTTACTATCTTGCTTGCGCAAAACTCATGCCAATTTCTTCCACGTCCCACCCATTCTTGAGAAAAATTACAATTGCTTGCTATGCTATCATTATTGACGGACCAATGTCAAATATTTGACTTACTAACTAGAAGTTCCCCAAGTTGACTGATGACGTTGATAACCCTAAAACTCCCCCTTTTCTCTTTCTCTTTGTATCTATTTCTCAGCCCCTCCCTCTTTAATCATCTGATGGGAAATTGCTGAGGCATCATAGAATCTTCTGCCTCTTTGTTTTATCTTTGATATAATACATTTCCACTTATAATGTACACTCGATTTCTTAAATTACTAGGATCTTTAAAATTCGCTATTGTCTTAATAGCTTCCTTAGTTGTTTTGCTGATCATCTCCACCTCTTTGGAATCGGCATGGGGAACTTCTTTTGCTCAGAAAACTTTTTACCAGAACCGATGGTTTGATCTCTTCTTATCCCTGTTGTGGATCAATATCTTCTGCTCTACGCTGACCCGTTATCCTTTTAAAAAACACCATACGGGGTCTGTCGTGACCCATGTAGGGATATTGATCCTCTTGGTAGGAGCTCTCTTGGCTCGCCTTTTGGGTGTTGAAGGACAGATGATGCTCACCGAGGGAGAACATAAACATACCATTCAACAGGATGGTTATGTTTTGAACATTGCCTCTCCGGGCCAGCCACCTGTGACGATCGCTCTTAAAAATAAAAAGAATTCCGAACCGATACCAGTTCCTTTCAAGGATACTCAATTCCATTTGCTTCTCCATCGCACTTCAGAATACTTAACGCCTACTCAGGTTATCTCAGAGGGGACTGCTCAAACCTCTACCAATCATGCAATTCAAGTTACTTTGCACAGCGATACGGTCGGACTGGATCAAACTTTCTCGCTCATCGAAAAAGACCCGGAGAATCCGCAATCAGCCACGGCATCCATCGGTCCCGCAACGTTGATACTAAAAGTGACGCAAGAGCCCTCTCATCCTCCCAGTTCTTGGCTCCGGATTTCTAAAAAGTCAAAGGGAGAATTATTTTCTATGGAGCTAACTCCTGAAGTGCTTGCCCGATGGCAAAAGGGAATTCCTGAAGAGAAAATGATTATTCCTTCGACGGAGCTGACGCTGACAAATATCCGTTACCTCCCTAATGCAAAGGTGAATGAAAAAAATGAATTAGTCAACGCACCGGAAGATATTTACTTTAATCCTGCCATTGAGTTTGAAGTTCACGACTCACAGGGACACAGGGAACGGCATACCAAGTTTGCTCTTTTTCCCGACTTCGATTCACTCCATGGCAAAACCAGCGGCAACCTCTTTGATCTATCCGTGGCTTTAGAGATCACTATTCCTGAATCTACCCAAGAGCCTCAACCTCCTTATTTGATTTTCTCGGTTTCTCCTCAAAGCGCATGGACCTACCGATCTCTTTCCTCAAAAGGTTCTTCAGTTCAAGGCGCGGTTTCTTTGAATTCGCCGACTCTAGCGGGATGGATGGATATCACTTTTACTGTTACCCAAACCTATAGCCACGCTGTTATCTCCAAACAAGTAGTTGAGAATTCCCAAGGGGGTGCTTTCGGCGCCGAAATCTCTCTGATTCAGGAAGGGAATGCCGTCGGCCAAAAACAATGGGTTCTATTGAATCAACCGGTACTCTTTGAAACTAAGCAGGGACCTCTTCAACTAGCGCTGACTTCCAAAGATATCATGCTCCCCTTCCTCCTGCAATTAGCCGATTTTAGAAAGGTGGACTATCCCGGAACGCAGAACCCTTCCTCCTTCGAAAGTGACGTTTTACTCTATGACATAAAAGAAAAAACCACGATTCAAAAAACCATCAGCATGAATCATCCTTTGGACTACGCGGGATTCAGGATTTTCCAATCTTCTTATATTCAGGATCCTAGTGTTGGCGAAGCTTCTGTTTTTACGATCGCAAAAAATCCCGGTATCACTTTTATTTATTCAGGAGCCATTATTCTTTTCACGGGAGTCATTTTGCTCTTTTACATCAAACCGTTATCACGAGAAGGGAGCAACAATGTCTAATCAATGGAGAACGATGTGAAACAAGCATTTTCCTCACTCCGTGGCCCCGAAAGACGTTCGAAAAACGTTTGTTTCACTCTGGCTATATTGATTTGTCTTCTACTCTCCTCTTGCAATTTAACTCCTTCTCATCTCTCTGCCGCGAAAAATATCCCCATCCAACACAACGGACGAATCAAATCGTTCGAGGCCTTCTCGCGGACAACGGTTCAACTGATCACCGGTAAGCAAACCTGGCAGAAAAAATCGGCTGTCCAGGTAATCTTCGACGGATTAACCCATCGTGAAAAAATAGACGACCTTGAATGGATCCGCATCAATTATGCCAAACTTCGCCAAACTCTTAGCCTGCCGCAGGAGAAAACTTTTTTCTCCACCAACCAAGTGATCCCTTCCATTGATGAAGTCGTTGCTCTAGTTCGGCATTCGCAGGCAAAACGAAATCAGGATATCCGCCCCACGAAATTAGAACAGAAAGCCGAAGAGCTCTATTCACAGCTGATGACCATTCAACATCTTGAATCGGGGGAAAGTATTACGGTGGTTCCATCGGTTGACGAGAACGCACGTTGGCAGTCGCCGTTTGAAGCAGCGGACAGCGGACAGCGGACAGCGGACAGGAAAGACTTTGAAAATCTTCTTCAGCTTTATGGACAAGGTAATTTCACGGAATTTGATCAAGCGGTGCATCAGTGGGAAGAAAAAGTAGCTGTTTTGGTCTCGCCGGCAACTCGAACCAAAATTGCTCTGGAAGGATATTATTATGATATTCAACCGTTCGAATGGGCGTGGATTTTTTATCTGCTCGCCTTTGTTTTTCTGACATTCTTTGCAGCAACTCCCCCTCACCCCTTCGACTTCGCTCAGGGCATGCCCCTTCGACCCTTCGACGGTGCTCAGGGCAGGTTTCGTCTCGTGGGAACACTCTCTGTCTTCCTAGCTGTTTTGTTTCACACTCTTGGGATTGCACTTCGTGTCATTATTCTGGCGCGCCCCCCTGTTTCGAATATGTATGAATCAATGATCTATATGAACTGGATTTTAATGGTCTTCGCGATTATTTTTGCTGTCACTCAAAAAACTTTACTCCCCGTTTCGGCAGGTTCCCTCATCAGCGCCTTCGTGATGATCTATGCTCACCTCTTACCCATTGATTCGAGCATGGATGTTTTGGTCCCTGTTTTGCGAAGTAATTACTGGCTAACCATTCATGTCATGACGATCGTTTCTAGTTACGGAGCCTTCGGTCTTGCGATGGCATTAGGGCACCGCCATCTTTTTTTGAGCGCCAGAAACAGATTCACTCCTCAAGCTGAATTAGACTCTGATCAATTGATTTATCGAGTCATGCAGGTTGGAGTTTTGCTGGTTGGAATCGGAACTGTGCTGGGAGGCGTCTGGGCCAATGAATCGTGGGGTCGTTTCTGGGGCTGGGATCCGAAAGAGACCTGGGCGCTGATTACCTTTTTGGGATATCTGGTCATTATTCACCTGCGCCATGCAAAATGGCTGGACAACTTCGGGCTTGCCGTTGGTTCTGTTCTTGGGTTTTTATTGGTGCTGATGACTTGGTACGGAGTTAATTTTGTTTTAGGGCGGGGATTACACAGTTACGGGTTTGGCTCAGGAGGAATTATTTGGATTATCTACTACCTCGTCTTTGAAGCAGCTTTTCTTACATGGGTGATTTTTTCAAAACTCAAGATAAACCGCGCATAGAGAGCCAAATTGCCTTGACTTGAATCAACAGTTTCTCCAACATTCCCAGATCGACCATATTGGGCCCATCGCTGGGGGCTTTGTCCGGATCTTCATGGACTTCGAGGAATAGTCCATCACACCCTACTGCCACTGCTGCTCGCGCTAAGGGAAGCACAAATTGTCTCTCTCCTCCTGAAGAAGTTCCTGCTCCGCCTGGCAATTGAACACTGTGGGTCGCGTCGAAAATGACCGGATAGCCAAACTCCCGCATCACCACAATTGACCGCATGTCACTGACAAGATTATTGTAACCAAAGCTAACTCCCCTCTCTGTCAGAAGAATCTTTTGGCACCCAGCACTTTCTATTTTTTGCACAATATTTTTCATATCCCAGGGAGCCATGAACTGTCCCTTTTTAACGTTGACAACCCTGCCTGTTTTGGCAGCGGCCAGAATCAAATCCGTTTGGCGACAGAGAAACGCCGGAATTTGCAAGACATCGAGAACCTCCGCGGCAAGATCTGCCTCCTCCTGACAATGGATATCGCTTAAAACTGGCAGACCAAATTCCTCCTTGACCCGTTTAAGAATCCTCAATCCCTCTTTCACTCCCGGCCCGCGATAGGACTTCACCGAGAGCCGGTTGGCCTTGTCATAGCTCGACTTAAAGATAAAAGGAATCCCTAACCGTTCTGTAAGGCTCTTCAATTTTTCCGCGTGGCGAAGGGTCTGGTCCTCACTTTCGATCACGCAAGGACCCGCAATGAGGGACAGAGGATTCCCATTACCTATTGAAATATCACCCACTACGATAGTTTTCATACAGGCAAAATAGTGTGTCACCTTACGCAAACGATCACTCCACCGCTCATGGTGAGCTTGTCGAACCATGAGCGGGATGTGAGGAAGAGCCTTCGCTCATCCTTCGACAGGCTCAGGATGAGCGAAGTGCGTAACGCGAGATAGTATATCACAAACGTTGATTAAAGGGTTTTTATGGGTAAAGTTTTCTTGTTGTCAAAAATCGGGCATTTGCATAGAATATGGATCCTATAGATAAAGGAGGAAGTCCATGAAGAAGTCTGTCTCATTATTGCTCACAGGTGTTTGTTTTTCTATAAGTTCTGTCATGCTCTCAGAGATGGCAGTTGCCGCTACTGTTTCTGGGAAAGTCCTCTTTCAGGGAACAGCTCCCGCATCCCAAAAGATCCCAACGGACGCGGATCCCACCTGCCAACTAGCTCACCCCGATGGAGTTAGTCTGGATGAAGTGGTTGTCAATTCCAACGGGACACTGAAAAACGTTTTTGTCTATGTCAAGCAGGGGTTGGAAGGAAAAACCTTTGAAACACCAAAACAGCCGGTTGTCTTAGATCAGAACGGATGCCAATACCAACCCCATGTTTTCGGCATTCAGACAAACCAGCCCCTGGAGATTCGAAACAGCGACGACACTCTCCATAACGTCCACGCCCTTCCGAAGAACACAAAGGAATTCAATCTCGGAATGCCGATAAAAGGGATGAAATTGACCTAGACATTCACAGCCCCTGAAGTGATGGTTAAAATTAAGTGCGAAGTTCATCCGTGGATGGCTGGATATGTGGGTGTACTGGGCCACCCTTTTTACAGCGTGACTCATTCGGAGGGGACTTTTGAGATTAAGGATCTCCCTCCTGGGCAATATATCGTGGAAGCATGGCACGAGAAATATGGAGTCCTGGCGCAATCGGTGCCCCTTAGTTCCGCAGAAGAAATCCAAGAGATTAACTTCGAATACAAATCGTAAGGACCATGGATACCCCTAGTCAAAGAGATGTCATCTCAAGCCAAGTGCACCCCTTCGACAAAGTAACGGTTCTCTGTATTTCGTTCCTCTTTACCGTTAGTTTTTCATTCTGCCAAGCCTCCGCCGCCACTATTTCCGGGAAAGTTCTCTTTAAAGGACCCCTTCCAAAATTGGAAAAAATCCGGATGGGGGCTGATCCTGTTTGTGAGCATGCCCATTCTGAGGAAGTTCTTGAGGAAAATTTCGTTGTTAACCCCAATGGCACTCTCAAAGATGTTTTTGTCTACGTCAAAAAGGGGCTTGAAGGGGAAAAATTTGAACCTCCTAAGAAACCGTTCGTCCTTGATCAAAAGGGGTGTCGTTATTCTCCCCACGTCTTTGGAATCCAGATTCATCAAACCCTTCAAATCGTTAATAGCGACTCGACCCTTCATAATGTCCATGCCCTCCCTGCTAAAAATGCCCAGTTCAATCTGGGGATGCCTCTGCAAGGGATGAAATTGGAAAAAAGTTTTAACACTCCGGAAGTCATGGTGAAGTTTAAGTGCGAAGTTCATCCGTGGATGGCAAGTTATGCCGGCGTACTTGATCATCCCTTCTTCGACACCACCCATGAACAGGGATCGTTTGAGCTCAAAGATATCCCCGATGGTGACTATGAAATTGAAGCGTGGCAGGAACGATTGGGAATGCTGACGCAAAAAGTGATTGTCCGAGGGAGTGAAACAAAAAATATCGAGTTCTCTTTTCAATCGGCCACATCTTCTGAAACTGCTTCTTCATCCGTAAAACCTTCAACAACCGCACAAAATAACGCTCTTGTAACCCCTGGAGCTGATGATACTGCCGTGATCAATGCCTATCAGAGAAATAAACGGTGGTGGCTCCCCGATGAGGCTTCCAGTTACGCAGGGAGTATGGATTATGTTTTCTACGTTATCCTCTATATTACGGGGGCTGTCTTTTTTGCCGTGCAGGGACTTTTGATTTACTTTTTGATTCGTTACCGGCGCAAAGAGGGGATAAAAGCCACCTACTATCATGGGAATAATCGCGTTGAGGTCATCTGGACGGTCATCCCCGCGATGATTCTAATTTATCTCGTGTTACTGAGTCAGAAGACTTACTCCCAAGTGAAAGGGAAACTTCCTGAAGATGCTTTGCGCGTCGAGGTCGCAGCAGAACAGTTTGCATGGAATATCCGATACCCGGGAGCGGATGGTAAGTTTGGGACGGTAGATGATATTATCAAAGTAAACCAACTCCATATTCCCATCGGTAAACCGGTACGGGTCAAGCTCATTTCTATTTCAAAAGATGGAAAGCATCCTGTGATTCACAGCTTTTTCCTGCCGGAATTCCGAATCAAGCAGGATGTCGTGCCGGGACTGCCGACAGAAATCTGGTTTCAGGCAACCAAAGCGGGAAAGTTTGAAATCGCTTGCGCCGAGCTCTGCGGCTTGGGGCATTATCGAATGCGCGGTTTTTTAACCGTTCATACTCAGGAAGGATTTAACGCCTGGCTTCAAAAGGAGATGAGCCAACTATGAGCCATGAACAGGGAGATAAAGAAATGAGTTTCATCCGCAAATACATTTTCTCAACCGATCATAAGATTATCGGGATTCAGTTTCTTTTTACCGCTCTCTTCATGATGGCGATCGGTGGATTTCTCGCGATGCTGATTCGGTGGCAGCTTGCTTTCCCTGGCAAGCCGGTACCGATTCTTGGCAGTTTATTTCCTAATAATATGATGGTTGGCGGCGTGATGCTTCCTGAATTTTATACTGCTCTCTTCACCATGCACGGCACCCTGATGATCTTCTTTGTCGTCATTCCATTGCTCGTCGGGACTTTCGGAAATTATCTCATCCCCCTGCAGATTGGCGCCCGCGATATGGCTTTCCCAACCCTCAATATGTTCTCTTACTGGCTCATTCCTCCCGCCGCTGTGATTATGCTGGCGGGGTTTTTTATTGAGAGCGGCGCCCCTTCTGCCGGCTGGACTTCGTATGCCCCCTTGAGCGCCATCGAACCGTTCAGTCAAAATCTGTGGTTAATCAGTCTTTTTCTGGTCGGTGCCTCCTCTATTATGGGGGCCGTTAATTACATCACCACGATTCTCAATCTGCGAGCCCCCGGAATGACCTTTTTTAGAATGCCGCTGACGATATGGTCTCTTTTCATTACAGCGATCTTAGTTCTTCTTGCGACACCAGTCCTTGCCTCTGCTCTTGCGATGCTTCTCCTAGATCGAGTCGCCGGCAGCACTTTCTTTCTTTCAGAAGGGGGAGGCCAGACTCTTTTGTGGCAGCACCTTTTCTGGTTCTATTCGCACCCCGCCGTTTACATCATGATTCTTCCGGCAATGGGAGTCACGTCAGACATCATCTCTGTTTTCTCCCGAAAACCGATTTTCGGCTATCATTCCATGGCTTATGCCATGATGACCATCGCTCTCCTCGGATTTCTCGTGTGGGGCCATCATATGTTCCAAAGCGGAATGAATCCGACGCTGGGGACAACTTTCCTTGTCTCTACCATGGTGATCGCGGTCCCCTCCGCGATTAAAACATTCAACTGGCTCGGGACTCTCTGGCGCGGCTCCATTCGATTCACAACCCCTATGCTCAACGCCATCGCATTTGTTTCCATGTTTGTGATTGGAGGTTTAAGCGGGATCTTTCTAGCTTCGACGCCGGTTGATATTTTTGTCCACGATACTTATTTTGTCGTCGCACACCTTCACTATGTGTTATTTGGTGGAAGCCTTTTCGGCATTTTCGCCGGCATCTCTTATTGGTATCCAAAGATGTTCGGACGAATGATGAATGAGCGTCTTGGAAAAATTCATTTCTTCGCCACCTTTATTACCTACAACTGCACTTTTTTCCCAATGCACATTTTGGGAATCGGGGGAATGATGCGGCGCATTTACGACCCAACTCAGTATGCCCATCTGCAGCATTTGCAGCCGATCAATGTCTTCATCACCTACAGCGCTTTTGCGCTTGTTCTTTCACAAATTCCTTTTCTGATCAACTTCTTTGGGAGTTTGTTTCGAGGAGAAAAAGCATCCACCAATCCCTGGCAGGCGAATACGCTAGAGTGGACTCTCCCTTCTCCCCCGGTTCATGGTAATTACGAGACGATTCCAACCATCTATCACGGCCCTTATGAATACAGCCTCCCTGGACGAGAAAAAGATTGGCTGGCGCAGAATGAGGAGTAAGTAATGGTGAGTAAATCTGAACCACAGAGGAAGACCGAGAGACGAGAGACGAGGGATGATGGACTAGGGACGATAAGAGAAAAAACTACCTGGCTTCACCGATTCACTCAGTTCGTCGCCCTGGCTACTTTTGTTCTCATCATCGCAGGAGGGCTGGTCACCAGCACCGGCTCCGGTCTCTCTGTTCCCGACTGGCCCCTCTCCTACGGAAAATTCTTTCCGCCGATGATCGGAGGAATCCGTTTTGAACACACTCATCGAGTCATTGCTGGCTTTGTCGGGCTCTTGACGCTGATTTTGATGGTGTGGCTGTTGAGGAAAGAAAAGAGAAAGACGGTTCGATGGATGGGGATCGCCGCTTTTATGGCAGTCCTAGCGCAGTCGATTTTGGGAGGGATCTCTGTGATTCATCTCCTCCCCACCGCTGTTTCTGTTATTCACGCGTGTCTAGCTCAAACTTTTTTCTGCCTGATCGCGACCAT
>JAHFFC010000029.1 GCA_023248175.1 Candidatus Omnitrophota bacterium
TTAGACAGACTAAGGTATCTACCCCTTTTGCCAACTCTTTCCACCGAAGGGATGGTTGAAGTTTTGACGGATCTTCATGACCTGTGACGATCGCTACAGAGGAACTGTAATGTCGGTGCGTCAGCGGGATACCAGCATAACACGGAGCAGCCAATACCGATGTCACCCCCGGCACCACTTCAAACGGAATTTTCTTTTTCTTCAACGTCTCAACTTCTTCCGCCCCCCGACCGAAAAGATACGGATCACCCCCTTTGAACCGGACCACTTTTTTCCCCTGCTGAGCATAACGAATCATCAACCGTTCGATTTTCTGCTGAGAGATTGATACCTCGCCCCCTCTTTTACCGACGAAAACTTTTTCAGCATCATGGCGGACCCATTCCAAAAGGCGGCTGTTGACCAGGGCATCGTATAAAACAACATCCGCCTGCTGGAGGCAGTGTTTCCCTTTCAGAGTAATGAGGCCGGGATCCCCCGGCCCTGCACCGACTAGATAGACTTTGCCGACGGATTTTTTCATGGTTGTAACAACTTGTCTGCTCCCTGATGTAACAACATCTGCGCCAACCGCTCTGCCATTGCAACGGCTTCCGTTTTCGGCGCCGAAAGAGTCCCTTTGATAGACTGCTTTCCGTCGGGTGAAAAAACTCCTCCCCGTAAAGTAATGACTCCCCCTTCTTGATTCATCTGAGCCACCCCAGCAATGGGGACATGGCATCCTCCTCCTAGTTTCGCCAGGAAAGCCCTCTCGGTCTGAATTTCAACATAGGTTAGAGGATGGTTCACTTGAACTATCTTTTCCTTTATCTCTTCATCATCACCGCGAATAACCAAAGCGATCACCCCTTGGCCAATCGCGGGAATCATCCACTCGACAGGAAAGATCTCGGTGATTTCTTTTTCTAGTCCGACCCGCCGGACGCCGGCCAATGCAATCACAATTCCGTCCATCCCGCCATTGGCGTCGTTTTCTTCCTTTAACTTTTGAATCCGAGTATCTACATTCCCTCGCAAAGGGACGATTCGGAGATCCGGTCTCTTCTGTTTTAACTGTGCCGCCCGTCGGACACTGCTCGTCCCGACCGTAGCCCCCTGTTCCAGTCCCTCAAACGGTTTCCTATCTTTTGAAATCCAGGCATCCCGCGGATCTTCTCGTTGAAGAACCGCTCCAAGCTCCAAGCCATCCACCATTTCAACTGGAAGATCCTTTAAGCTATGTACAGCAACATCCACTTTTTTCTGCAGGAGCGCTTCATCGAGGGCCTTGGTGAAAATTCCTTTCCCTTGTTTATCAGAGAGTTCCTTAAAATCGGCATCGGGATTCAAGTCGCCAACGCTGGAGATTGTTTGAATCTGGGATTCAAACTTTGGCCATTCTTTCTTAAGAAAATCAGCGACGATCTGCGCCTGTCGTAAAGCAAGCCTGCTTCCCCGTGTACCTATCTTGATGATCTGATTTGATGAAACCATGACATGAATCGTTCTGATTTTTGTTCAATTAAAGAGTAACACAAAACCAATTGCCCCTCCCGATAAGTGACATTTTCCTTTACGATTCCCTCAAGATCATCAATGTCGTACAGATAGACGTTGTCGAGTTCGTTCACAGCGGGATCAATATCCCGCGGCACCGCGATATCGAGCAAAAAGAGGGGACGCTGTTTTCTCTCTTTCATCAGAGGGGCGACTGTTTTCTTTGAGAGGATGAAGTGCGGTGCCGCCGTCGAGCTGATGATGATATCCACTTGATTCATAAAACGGGGGTACTCTTCAAAGTGAACCGCTTTCCCATTGAACAGAACCGCCAGCTCCTGGGCTCGGTCGTAACTGCGATTAGAGACAACAATCGAAGAAACCCCTTCGTCCCTGAGAGTTTTTGCCGCTAGTTGGCTCATCTCCCCCGCCCCTAAAATCATCACCTTTCGATCGGCCAGCCCGCCCAAAATCTTTTTCGCCAGACTAACCGCCACCGAGCTGACCGAGACGAAACCCTTTCCGATTCCCGTCTGCTGACGGACCATTTTCGCCGTCTGGAATGATTTTTGGAACAGAGTATGCATCACTTTGCCGGTCGTCTGCGCTTTCACTGCTTCTTGGTAGGCCTGTTTTACCTGACCTAAAATTTCGCTCTCTCCCACGACCATCGAATCAACTCCAGAGGCTACCTTAAAAAGATGGATGACGCTTTCGTCATCCAGAAAAGTGTAGAGTTTTCCATTCATCTTGCCTACTCGTCCTGGAACATTGCGGCAAAGAAAGTGTTTGAGTTTTTCTTCCCCCTCTTTGGTATCTGAAATCAATCCATAGATCTCCACACGGTTGCAGGTTGAGAGAATGACCCCCTCTTGCACCGCAGGAACTTCCGTCAACCGCTGCAATGCCGATGGGAGCTCTTTGCCGGAAAAAAAGAGTGCCTCTCTCTCCTCGATGGGAGCTGTTTTATGACTGATACCAACGGTAATAAGGTTCATTGTGTTTTTTTAACGAATCGAATGAATTCCCTGAAAGAAAACATTGACTCCTATAAACGTAAATAAAACCATCCCGAAAGCAAGGCTTGCCAGAAGCATCACTTTCCTGCCGCGCAGAGTGTAACTAAACCGCACCCAAACAATTCCGGCATAGAACAACCAGCTGGCAAAACTCCATAGTTCCTTCGGGTCACCGATGAAAAATCGGCCAAACCTCTGTTTTGTGGCAATGATCCCAGCGATCAGTCCTACAGTAAAGAAAACAAATCCCCCCATCAATGTCTTCGTGTTGAAATTGTCGAGGGACTCCAACGACCACGGCAAAAACCCGAGTTTGGGCAAATGCTTTGCTTTGAGCCGCCGCTCCATCCAGAGAAAAACAACCGCCGAGAAGAACGCAAGGCTGAAACCCAGATAACTCAAGCAGGACAACAGAATATGAATGATTAGAAAAATGTTAGCCATGTAATAATTTCTCCGCTAACTGGTTTAGGATTCCTCTCCTCTTTTCGACGCTGGAGGTTGTTTTCAGCACTTTCGAGCGGACCCGCGAAATCTCTTTGAGTGATCTTTCATATTTTGGAATAAAATTTTTCTGCAAGTCCTTGCGGATCGCTTTCGCCAAAGCGGGGCTCGCTCCATTGGTGGAAATCGCCATCGTCAACTTTCCTTTTCGGACAACCGAGGGGAAAATCAGCTGGCAGAGCGCCGGTTTGTCAACGACATTGATCCACTGGCGACACTTTTGCGTTTCTCTGGCAACCCTCTCGTTTAAAGCGTGATCATTGGTTGCCGCGATGACAAGCCACGCCCCCTTGATGTCAGCAGGACGGAAAGGACGCTGGTAACAACGGATTTCCCGCTTTTCTGCCAACTGCAAAAGCCCCTTCGATGCCTCTTTCGCAACGACCACCACCTCCGCTTCCGCTTTTAAGAGAGCGGTCACTTTGCGTGCCGCGATTTTCCCTCCCCCGATCACGACCGCTCGTTTGTTTTTCAAGCTGAGAAAAACTGGATAAGTGAAACTCATGTAAAAACATGCTCCTTGGAGGGGAATTTTTTTTCTTCTACCTCTTGCCGAAAAGTCTGAATGGCTTTCACCGCCTCTTCCCGCAGGTTAGCGTATCGCTTGACAAACCGAGGGACAAATCGATTAAAGAGTCCCAGCAGATCCTGAGTCACTAAAATCTGTCCGTCAACCTCACTTCCCGCGCCGATTCCGATCGTCGGTACTTGAAGTTTTCGCGTGATCTCCGCCGCCAACTGCTCAGGGATACATTCCAGGACGACCGAAAAGCATCCCGCTTTTTCCAAAGCCATCGCCCCTTCTAAAATCTCTTTGGCCCTTCCGGGATCCCTCCCCTGGACTTTATATCCCGCTAATTGGGAAACCGTCTGTGGCGTGAGGCCGACATGCCCCATCACAGCGATGCCGGCCGTTACCATCGCTTGAACCATTTCAACGACTCTGGAATGCCACTCAATTTTAACCGCGTCACAACCCGCCTCCCGGATGAACCGAAAAGCATTGGCCACGCTTTGCTGAGGAGTCTGGTGATAAGAACCAAACGGCATGTCCCCGATCAGGAAAGCCTCCGGCGCTCCTCTCCTGCTCGCCTTGGCGTGGTGAATCATCTCCTCCATCGTCACCGATGTCGTCGTCTCATAGCCCAGCAGAACCATCCCGACTGAATCGCCAACAAGGATAATCTCTACCCCGCTATCCCTCAACAGGGAAGCCCAGAGGGCGTCGTAGGCGGTCAAAATTACGATCGGTTCCCCTTGTTTTTTCTTCTGGATGATCTGTCCAACGGTCGGCTTTTTCATCGCTTAAGCTCTTCATAAAAGGCAAACGGCAGTATCCCTCATATAGAAGTTCCCCATCAACTTGGACACCCCCCTTTAGAAAAGGGGGGGAGGGGGGATTTGACTCTCTAAATCCCCCTTTTTCCCCCTTTTTCAAAGGGGGAGTTTTAAGGTTATCAATATCATCAGGCAACTTGGGGAACTTCTGTCCCTCATATTATAAGATAACTGGCATTTATGCCACAACCAAAACTTAGGATGCACCCTATTTTCAGAGAGACAGGATGAATCGCAAGAAATAAAGCCCTAAATCATAACTCAAAATCCACGGCCAATGAGATAGCCACTCCAGCCAAGTGCAATGCCGACGGAGTGTGGCAGCGCGATTCCGAATGAGTCGCTCCAGATGTTCCTCACTCAAACTAGCTGCGTGAAATCGTCCGAGCCACGGCCAGCGCGGAGCTGACGATTTCGTGGTCAGCCCGCGCGCGTGATAGGCGACCGCCTGCGGGATGAATGATGCTTTCCATCCCTTTTCGCGCGCCCGCCAGGCCAACTCCAAATCTTCATAGAACAATCCAAACGTTCCATCAAAGTATCCCCCTTCCGAAAGTTTAATCGATTCCAGCATCTCCTTCCGGTACAAACCACACGCTCCGGGAACACTGAAAACTTCTTCAATTTCCTGATATTGGCCGCGAAATTTTTCGCCATGCCCCCGTTCACGGGGAGTTTTGGCAAAACTTAAAAACTGGCCGGCGCTGTCAATTATCTCTCCCATATATTCTTCCCCCTCACCCTTACCCCCAAAAGTGGGAGAGGGAATACTATAGAGTTCTCTCTCCCTATTAGAGATGGGTTGAGGGGAGAACTTCAACGTCAGGAGAAGACCGCAGGCCATGCCAATCTCATTTTGGGTTTGAATAACCTTGAGCAGTCTCTCAATAAAATTATCACAGAGTACCACATCATTGTTAAGAGCTAGAATGTACTCACCTTTAGCAACGGCAATCCCTTGGTTCATCGCCCCTGTAAAGAGGCGATTCTCCAAATTATGAATCCATCGCGCTTTGGGATATCGTCTCTCCACTTCCTCTACCCACGCTCCCCTCCCCTCATTGTTGACTACCATGACTTCCAGAAAAGGATAGGTTTGCTGGAAAACCGAATTCATGCAGTTTGCCAGCGCCTGCCGGCCAGCGGGGTTGCCGGGAAGAGACCAGTGAGGAATCACTACAGAGACTAAATGACTCATAATATGTTTGCGGGTTAGCCTGTTTAACTGGCTAACCCGATCACCTACTAACAATCCTGCGATGATCCACCAGTGATCCGAGACTTGCGGAATGGAAAAACTAAAATCAACCCCGTTATGAATGAAGAAGACAATGAGGGCTGTCCGCAAGAACTTATCAGAACCTCTGGTTACTTTAAGAAACGTTGCCAGCCAGTAAAAAAACCAAGCTCCCCCTAAAATACCGAATTCTGCCAGTAATTGCAGAACGATATTGTGGGCATACCAAGTTTCAAACGCCCCGGTTTGCTGGAAGTAACCATACACCTTAGAAAACTGCTCAAACCCAACTCCCCATATGGGTGAATAGCAAAACATCTCCCAAGCGCTCTTCCAAAAATTCAGCCGTTGTATGACCGAATTTTCAAGCGATGCCGCCTCTGAAGGAACTCCTGCGCGCTGAACCCACAAAAACAACCCCGTCATCACAAGCAACCAGACAAGAATCCAAACTTTTCTTCTCCGTTCCTTCCCTAATGACACTGCCAGCATCGTCAAACCTACCAATAAACTGAGCCATCCACCGATAGAGCGAGTCAAAAACAAAGCAACTAAGAGCACAATAGGAATTGATAGTAAAATCCTTTTTTTGAATTCTTTCCAGAAAACTATTGAAACAAAAAAGATCATCAGAAGATAACTCGCGAATAGATCGGGTGAGAAAAAGGGACCCAAGATCCTCCCCCGTCCTAAAAAATCGTTGAGATAACTCTTGTCAGAGGCAGAAGAAACTAATTCATCCAGGTGGGTTTTTAGATAATGGAAATCAATGTTCCACTGAACATTCGCCAGCACCAACGTTGCAAGAGCGGCAGTCAACAACGCAGACATCAGCCATTGGCGTTTCCTTAAGTCAACAGCATAAGTTCCGCTGATCAGGAAAAACATTCCCCCTAACGTAAAAGGAATCCATTCTCTGACATCGAGACGACCATGCAAATGAGAAAAAAAAGAAATTCCGGATAGCAAAATCCATGCCCTCCACACTTTAAAAAGTGGATGCCTGAGGAGTTCCTTTGTCCGTTGATTCAAAATTAAATGAAGAATAACCAAGACGAGAAAGACCATCTCATAATAAAAAAATACCACAGGCAGGACCGCCTCTGAGAAAAAAGGCCTCAAGGTAATCATTATCAGAGTTAGAACAAATAAGATGGGATTCATCTACCGATTCCTGAAATCAACGGAGTTACCATTGAACTCTGAGGCAATGAAACTGCAGTCGCTGAAACCACGTCCCTTGTTTTTTAAGGACTTGTAGGATTTGTTGATAAACCTCCGCCGCTATCTTAAGATCGTTCTCCTCGACAAGAGAAGAACTGTACCACCCTTTCAGAAAGGTCTGTTTTACTTTAGCGGCATCCTGAATCGAAATTTGCAGTCCTTTGAGAATTCCTTCTATATACTCTGCCGGCGAGAGAAATAAATCGGAAGTCCATCCAAACTTTTCCAAGAAATTCCTCAAATAACTCAACCACTCTTTCAAGAACTCTCTTGGATTCTCCACTCTTAATTTCAACCAGTGTTTTCTCGTGCGGACCCGATACCGCCAGAAAAAGATCAAGACTCCTAACGTTGTTAATAAGAATAAAATCAACAAAATGGTAAATAATAACATCAGGACTTTCTGCAAAATACGGTATGTCGGAATTTCTTCGGGTTGTGCCTGTTGTGCCGGTTGTATTTGTAGAGGTGGCTGCTCTACCGGTGGTGGATTCTCATGTATCTCCGCAGGCGATTCTTGCTGAGGTTCAGGTTTCTTTTGGAGTAATTTTTTCATCTCTTCCAATTCCATTGATTCTCTCTCTTCTTTGGACAAAGTACTTCCAAACCCCCTGACATCAATGGAGGCATTTCGTTGGATCGTCTCCATCAGAGATTTTGGTAGAGAGATTTTCCAACCCGCTGTCATCATCAAAAAACCAATCCCCAACCCAATCAAAAGAATAACGATTCCCTCACCGACCACTGAAAGAATCTGCCGATAAGAAACAAGTGTTGCTGGAATATGCCAGAGACCTTTTTCTCTATCCACGGTATGAACCCATTGCGATACCGCAAAAGAGAATCTCAGGTAACACAAAACTACCATTACCAACAAAATTCCAAGTAAAGCTCCAGTCGTCGTTTTGCCGATGCCGATCAAGAGAAGCAGCAGCGACATCATCGTTATCTCTAAGATCATCGAATGATAATGGCGCTCAAAAACCATCGCCCCCATCAGCATCTGCATTGTCACCAGAATTGGGAAAGGATTCCAACTGATGCCGGAACTGATCTTCGATAAATGAACCAGCGAGTTGATCACTAATAACGCAATAACCGCAAAGATAATGATGTGCGCCCAATGACGGAGTGTCGGAGTGCTGATTTCAAGACGATAGACAATCCAAGCAATGACAGGAATGAAGAACAGCATCAAGAGGGCTTCTTGCAGTCCTAAGGCGCGGCTCCCTCCCAAGAAAACGCTGAACCCTATCAGCAGGAAGAGAGCTCCTCTTTCAAGAACGAGGGACGAAACCTTCCAGTGAATTGAATTGTCGAGCCAACTCTTCATAGGCATACGGTTTTATCGGATAAACATGCGCTCCCAGATTCGCGTAGAGGTCTGCAAATTTAAACTGATCGAGCCGGTAATGGGGGTCGTTTATTTTAAACGCCTCGGTGACGACCACTAATGCCACGATATCCACTGCTTTCTTTTTCAAAGCGGCAATCGCCTCAATCCCCTCCATATCAGTATCCAGCAAAGGAACAACCACTGTTGTATCTGGCTCAATCTGATCTTCATACTCTCCGATCAATTCGGCCAGTGTCAGTTTTCCATTAGAAGAAACCGCTGCTAGAACCTCAAGACAGTTGGCCAAATGCTCCTGTCCTTTCCCTAATGGGAGTAATATCGGCTGCTCTCCATGAGCAATGAACTGCGTTAAAATTTCATTCAACATCAGATATTTTGCAATGGAACCAATGACACGAATACTCACTTCAAGACTACTCTCAGACCCCTTTCCTATATTCGCCTCCGGATGAAGGTCCAGAAGCAATGTTACTTCACTGGAGGCGAGTTTTTCAAACTGTTTGACGATCAGCTGATTTTGCCGTGCCGTCGCCCGCCAATGGACAATTCTTAAGGCATCTCCCTGCTGATACTCTCGGTTGCCAAAATAGTCGCCACTGTCCCCCTGGCGATTACCGGTTGCAAGCCCCATCTGTGCAGTTGATCCCGTCGGAAGGGTCGGGAAATCGGACAAATCAAAAATCCGGGGATAGACAATCATTCTTCCCTTGGGCCGCAAAACTCTTTTATGGGTGAAGAAGCCGTAGGGGTCTCCTGTCCTGAGAACGACAGGTCCCAATTCATACACTCCTCTTTTCTGGCAAGGTTTAGTGTAAGAAAACTCCACGGGATTGGAGAGAGAAACTTGCGGAGAATAAAGAAAAACATCCGGCCCCTGCCAGGCTGAAGGAAAAGAATCTTTGATGAGCCAATCCTCAATTCCCCGCTGGCTGGCAGGGTGAGAAAAACGGAGGATTACCTTTGCCGCATCCCCCTCCATCTGCTCTTCCTGGAGATGCCGT
>JAHFFC010000030.1 GCA_023248175.1 Candidatus Omnitrophota bacterium
TAATGACCGTGGGATCTATAATTACCAAAGAAAAGGTCTTCTCGCTTCGCTAAGACCCCAAAGACAGCCCCAGTTATTTCTTGGCCTAAGCACAGATGCGTAGGACATCTCATCGTTTGTTCTGGATAATGCTTGGCGATGGTCTGTTCTACTAAGCGTATCAGCACCAGCTTCCTTAAGATTTCTAACTTCACGCGATTTCTATCGCTAACGCTATTCATTTGAGATGGTAAAACCCGTCAATCGTGACCCGCGATCCTTTATTGACTGTGAGTATCTGTCACCAAAAGGACCGCCTTTGTATCGGTGGATACTTTCAAAAGAAGAAGGAAGTTATTGTACCATGTGTAATTAACTTTCATGTTTTCTTGTCTTATGCTAATCTCTTCATGTTTTGATCTTACCACATCACGACTCTGGACTCAATAGGGTCCCCTAAAACATTGTCCTTCGAAGCTTGATATTGATCATCAGACCAAGACCAACCATAATGGTCAGCAGATTAGACCCGCCATAGCTGATGAGCGGCAGCGGCAGTCCTACCACCGGCATGATGCCGCTGGCCATTCCAATATTGACCAAGATGTGCACTGCGATCAGCGTGGTGATTCCAGCCCCTAGAAGTCTGCCGTAGGGATCGTGAGTCTGCTGGGTAATCTGAATCAGTTTGCGAATCAGCCAGAAATAAAGCAGTAATAAAATCAGTCCTCCGGCAAATCCCCATTCTTCCCCGATCACGCTGAAAATAAAATCGGTGTGGCGTTCGGGAAGAAAATTGAGTTGATTCTGAGTCCCCGACAACCATCCCTTTCCCAAAAAACCACCGGATCCGATCGCAATTTTAGATTGGATAATGGTGTAACCGGCTCCCAAGGGATCCACATTGGGATTGAGAAACACCACCAAGCGGTCTCGTTGATAGTCTCGGAGCAGAAACCACAGTAACGGTGCTGTCAGAAGAGCCAACAGCAACCAGAATAAAATCCACCGAGAAGGAACTTCCGCGACTAAAAACAGAGCAAAAATAATCGGAACGAGAACCAAAGCCGTTCCAAGGTCCGGCTGAACCGCAATTAAAACCAGGGGGATGGCAACGAGAACCATTGAAACGAGGGTCCCGCGGAATGAGACAACTCCTTGGCGGTTATATCCCATATACTGCGCCAGGGTTAAAGTCACGACTAGTTTTGAAATCTCCGATGGCTGAAAGATAAATCCTCCCAGCGCCAGCCATCGCTGAGCCCCAAAGCGGACTAACCCCAGCAACAATGTCAACAAAAGCAATACGATGTTAATCAGATACAACGGATAGGCGATGTGAACTAATTTGCGATAAGGATAGATGGCTGCGAACACAAAGCCAATGAAGCTGATGGCAAACCAGCCAATTTGGCGAAGGGGAAAGTGAACACCGCTCTCCTGGACTTTTTGAAAAGAAGCACTATAGAGAATCATCTGACCAAGGGCAAATAAAACCAAAGCCAGCAGTGGAATCCCCCAATCAATCGAACTAAGTGTTTTAAAGTTTTTTCTCATCTCCCACGAAGTGTTCAACAAGTTGCTTTCCTATCGGCGCCGCGGCATATCCTCCTCCTCCTCCATGTTCTAAAAAAACGGCGAAAGCAATTTTTGGATTCTCAACCGGAGCGAACCCGACAAACCAGGCGTGAGAAGCCCCATCGGGGGTTTCGGCGGTCCCTGTTTTACCAGCAATGCTCACCTGGCTGGAGAGCGCCAACTGCCCAGTCCCTGTTGGATCATCAATCACGCGGCGCAGTCCCTCCAGAATGGCATCCACTGTCTTCTGATCGAGCCCCATCGTCTGGCTTCTAGGTTGGGCCACCTCAACAGAACCGACCTGTTTCACCAGATAAGGTTTGACTAATTTGCCCCCATTCGCTACTGCCGATATCATCCGCGCCGCCTGCAACGGGGTCATCAAAAGATATCCTTGTCCAATGGCGAAATTGAGCGTATCCCCATCATACCAGGGTTGGTGAAATACTTGCCACTTCCAATGACGATTGGGGACCAAACCAGGGGCTTCTCCCGCGAGTTCAATCTCTGTCCCTCTCCCCAATCCCCACCGTTGACATTCCTCCACAAGAGATTCCGGTCCCAGAAGTAGTCCCAAGTGAAAAAAATAAACATTGCAGGAATGAGCAAACCCTTCAAATAAATTTTCCGATCCATGCCCTTTCCCATTCCAACAACCAAAGGAATAAGTTCCTAACCTCAGGAACCCCTCGCATTCAAAAGAAGTTTGGGGATTTATTTTTCCTTTCTGAAGGGCCGCGCTGGCTGTCACTATCTTAAAAATCGAGCCTGGCGTGTATGCCCCAAAAGCCCGGTTCAGAAATGGACTGCTTTGCTGCTGAAGCCATTCCTTGACTTCTCCTCTTCGCTTGGAATCCAGAAACGCGTTTGGATCGAACGCCGGGTAGCTAGTCATCGCGAGAATTTCGCCGGTCTCTGGATTGAGAGCCACCACTGCCCCCCGTCGCCCAGCAAGAAGAGAACTTGCCTTTTCTTGAAGACCCGCGTCCAATGTCAACCACAAATCTTTTCCTCGTTTGGGAGAACGATGCCCCAGGACATGGACCATTCTTCCGCGATGATTGACCTCAATCTGGGTCCCCCCGTTTTCGCCGCGAAGTTGCAGATCAAAACTTTTTTCAAGGCCGGTTCGTCCCACTAAATCGCGCACTTTATAACCGTAGGGTTTAAGCCGCTCCAGTTCCTCCGCCCCAATTTCCCCCAAATAACCAACGACGTGAGCACTGGCCTGGCCGTTGTGATAATAACGAATAGGACGTGTCTCTACCAGCAAACCCGGTAACCGGAAAAGTTTTTCTTCGAAACTAAGCCCTTGTTCTTTTGAAATATTGGAGACTAACAAGACCGGCGCAAATGGGGCTCGATAACCTTTGCGATAGTCCTGTCGCAGAGAATCAACGGGGATATTCAACTGCTGGGAAATGACCTTGAAGATGTCTTCTCTATCCTCGACCTCCTGGGGAATTAACGCCAGATTATATCGGACCCGATCCTCGACCATGATCTTCCCGTTACGATCATATAGAGTCCCCCGGGGTGCCGGTAGTTCAATCAACCGTATTCGGTTTCGGGTGCTCTGATCCTTATAATAATCCGCATGGATCACCTGCATCCAAAAGAGTCGAGCAGACAGAAGCAAAAAACCTAAGAGATAGATCTTGTAGAGAATCCCCAGCCGCATCGAATTAACAACTGCCTTATCCATCGCCAGATCCACGGAGCGATCGCAACGGTGTACAGAGTGGTTAGCACAACATGAGAGAAGAAAAATCCGACTCCCGCCGTTACTGAATCAAATGGATGAATCCAGAGAAGAGTCATTAGATAAACCGCAAAACAGAGAAGGGCCAAAATCCCCAATTGTACCGAGAGAGCTTCCTTGATTAACTGGCGGGCCGCCCAATTGGAGAAAGCAGCAGTACCTGCTAAAGTGATCAAGATCAACAGAGGTGATTCACCGTTGGTGGTTATTTTAACAAGGGCGGCCACCATTCCCAATGCCACGGCGGAAGAAAACCGGAGGTCCAAAGAGAACCAGACTAGAATGATTAACAGTAAATCAGGCGTGGTTGGCCCTAGGCGGATCCATTGTCCAAAAGTAGACTCGAATAAAACCACCGTTGTCAAACAGCCAACGCCAACCCACCAAAATCTCACCGTAGACATAGAACCTCTTCGAGGGTTTGAAAACGAACTGCAGGGCGAACCAAAGCATACTGATGCATCCCGTCAGGTTCCTTGCCAATAAGCACCACGTGTCCCACTAAAATTCCTTTGGGAAAAATCCCCCCCACACCCGATGTCAGTACCTCCTCCTGGAGTTGAATGTTAGCTTCCAGAGAAAGATACTCGAGCCGGCAAAGTTCCTTTCCCTGTCCGACTAAAAGCCCTTGTTCTCTAGACTCCGTCAGTACGACACCCACGCGCGAATTGGTATCTACTAATAAAAGAACCCGGCTCACCGACTCCCCCAAATCAATGATTTTCCCAACTAAACCTTCATGAGAGACCACCGCCATACCGACCTGCAGACCGTCTTTCTTTCCTTTATCAAGGAGGGCTGTCCGAGTCCAGATGGAGGTATCCCGTCCAATCACTTGACAGGGGATCACATGGTGAACTTGAGGCGATTTAAACTCGAGAAGTTTCCGGAGCCGTTCATTTTCTAGAGCGGCCGCTTTCAGTCCTTCCGATTGAGCAGTCAGTTTTCCAACCGTTTCGCGTAACACTTGATTTTCGCGGGCTAGGAAGCGATAAGCGACTAAATTCTTGACTTCAGTGGAAACGGAGTGGACGACCCCCAGAGGTATTTTAAGGATCCAAAGAAAAGCTTCTCTCAAAAAGAGAGTTTGCCAGAAAAGAATCAGTACGAGGAGGGTAGGAACTAGGAATGAGAGAACACGAAAATGCCACAAGGAACTCAACCAATCAATTCATGATATTGTTATGATTACTCATGTCATCGCGGGTTTTTACGGAGATCCGTTTTAGATACTTGATTTCGCTCAGTATTTTTCCAGTTCCCTGAGCTACAGCAGTCAAGGGATCATCAGCGATATGAACTGGAAGTCCCGTCTCTTGTGAAAGGAGTTTATCGATTCCGCGAAGCAACGCCCCCCCCCCAGCAAGAATAATCCCTCGCTCGATCAAATCAGCGGAGAGTTCCGGGGGTGTCCGCTCAAGGGTAATCCGGACCGCTTCCACAATGGCCGCGATCGGTTCGCTTAAGGCCTCTCGAACCTCCTGAGAAATGATAGTGATAACCTTGGGTAATCCTGCAACCAGGTCACGCCCCTTCACTTGCATGGTCAATTCCTCTTCTAATGGAAATGCCGATCCAACTTTAATCTTGATTTCCTCTGCAGTCCGCTCTCCAATCATTAAATTGTAGGTTTTCTTCAGATGCTGAATGATGGCGTTATCGAGTTCATCCCCCCCAATTCGAATACTCTTTGAGAAAACCATCCCCGCTAAAGAAATAACCGCCATTTCCGTCGTTCCACCGCCGATGTCCACAATCATGTTCCCAGCTGGTTCCTCAATGGGAAGCCCCACGCCAATGGCGGAGGCGATCGGTTCTTCCACCAGGAAAACTTCTCTCGCCCCTGCCCGCTCCGCGGAATCTCTAACGGCCCGCTTCTCGACAGCCGTAATCCCTGATGGAATGGCGATCACCATCCGAGGACGAACCAATACCCGGCGGGGATGCACTTTCTTAATGAAGTAACGAAGCATAGCTTCGGTCACTTCGAAATCGGCAATGACTCCATCTTTCATCGGGCGAATCGCCATGATATTCCCCGGAGTACGCCCCAACATTCTTTTGGCCTCTTCTCCTACCGCGAGGACTTCATTGGTAGAACGTTCAATGGCCACGACGGAGGGTTCACACAAAACAATCCCCTCCCCTTTAACGTAGACGAGGGTATTAGCGGTTCCAAGATCAATCCCCATATCATTGGAGAACATCCCAAGAAGGTAATTGATTGCTTTAGACGCAAGGCTTAAAGGTTTCCAGAGTGTGTTGTTGGAGTGATTTGCCATCGATCCCTTCTCTGATGATAGGCAAGCATACTATAACAAAGTTAAAATACCAATGTCAATTTCTTTTATTAGAAGTTCCCCAAGTTGCCTGATGACGTTGATAACCCTAAAACTCCCCCCTTTGAAAAAGGGGGAAAAAGGGGGATTTAGAGAATCAAATCCCCCCTGCCCCCCTTTTCTAAAGGGGGGTGTCCAAGTTGATGAGGAACTTCTGTCAGTACTGGGTCAAGTCTTGATCCCAAATCGACTGTCAAGAGTCTTTCTGAATAGAATTTAAGCATTCCATAAAACTAGGAAATGACTTCGCAATGCAATCTGTCTCCTCTACGGTAGTCTCTCCCTCTGCGGTGAGACTCGCGATCACTAATGCCATCGCGGTTCGATGATCGCCGTAGCTATGAACGCGGGTCGAGTGGAGTTTCGGAACCCCTTGAATTACCACATCATTCCCTTTGGTAATGACCTGCCCCCCCATGGCGCGAAGACCTGTCGCCATTGAAACGATCCGATCCGTCTCTTTGACCCGCAGTTCACCGGCTCCAAGAATAGTCGTTGTCCCTTCCGCTAAAGCGGCAGCCACCATCAAAATAGGAACTTCATCAATCAGCGTTGGCAGCAATTCTGCCGACACTATTGTTCCTTTCAGATGAGATGATTCGATCTGAAGATCTCCGCGAGGTTCATCCGTTACTTCCTTATGAATGACCTGAACTTTTGCCCCCATCTGAGAAAGAACCGTCAGCAATCCTGTCCGGGTCGGATTCAAGTTGACATCTTTGAGGAGGAGTGAGGAATTTGGAATCAAAGAGGCGGCCGTGATAAAAAAAGCGGCACTGGAAAAATCCCCCGGGATGCGAATTTTTTGTCCAATGAGACGAGCCGGCCCTTTCACGGAAATACTTTTTCCCTGCCGGCGAACAGGGACACCAAAACGAGCCAGCATATGTTCTGTGTGATCCCTTGAAAGATGAGGTTCTGTAATGACTGTCTCTCCAGAAGCATAAAGTCCCGCTAAAAGGATGGCTGATTTTACTTGGGCGCTGGCAATGGGGCTTTCATAACGAATCGGCCGAAGTCCCCCTCCCTGAATCGTGATCGGAGCGTACTCCCCGCCGTTTTTCCCTTCGATATATGCCCCCATCTGTCGGAGAGGAGTCACTACTCTTAACATCGGACGGCGGGCCAGAGAAGTTTCTGCAATTAACGTGGCACGGAATGACTGGCCGGCCAAAACCCCCAAGAGAAGCCGCATCGTAGTTCCCGACTCCCCCATTTGAAGCGGTTGGTGGGGAGCTGACAATCCGTGTAATCCGACCCCTTTGATCAGATATTGTTCGCTCTTTAATTTTTCAATAGCGACTCCCATTCCCCGGAACGCCTCCAATGTGCAAAAAGAGTCGTTGCTCTCCAGAAGATGATCTACCATCGTAGGGCCATGAGCCAGGGACCCTAGAATGATCGCGCGATGAGAGGTTGATTTGTCGCCGGGAACCGCTAACACCCCGCTGACAGATGAGGCGAGTGTGACTACAATTGAAGACATTTTACATTGGCACGAACGTGAGGATTGTGATTTTCAATTTGCGTGGATTCGCGATTACAGTTTAACCGTGTCTCCCTCTTTATAGACACCGGCTTTGCCATCCAGGATGGTCGCTGCGGAAATCGCGTCATAGAGTTTCTCAACCTGAACTTTGCCGATTGATTTTCCCTCTCGATAAATACTTAATACTTCCCCCCCTTTGAGCCCATCATTCTTCCCAAAGCTGACCACGACAAAATTGAATTCATCGTTGACCACCAGGATCCTTCCCATCTTGCCGGGTAACTCCGGAGAGAGCATCTGTGAAACAATTGGTTTCCCAACACTGACTTTCCCGAGATCAACCGCGGGTTGTGCCTGAGGCTGGGTCGCCGCCGTCTGCCCCTGGCTTTTTGCTTCTTTGAGTTGTGTCTCTAACTGTTCTTTCTCACCTTGCAAACTCGCTAGTTTCTTTTGCGTTTCTTCATAGTCTGCCTTGACTGATTCTAACTCTTGCGCCAATGCGACCTTTTCTGATTTCTCAGATTCGAGCAACCCTGAAATTTCCGTGATCTTTGCATTTTTTGCTTCTGCTGCCTTTACAACTTGCTCTTTCTCCTTGGTAACTTGAACAATATTTTCTTGCAAGGTAGCCGCTTGATTTTCTAGATCCTGCACCTGGGAAGTTAATTTTTCGTTGTTTTCCGTAGACTCTTTTAAGTTCTGATCCACCACTCTCTTAGCCACTAGAGTCTGTTCTAATTTTTTCTCCGTCGTAATCCGCTTATCCCGTTCTTCCTCTTTTGCGACATAAAACCAGACCGAAAGGACCAAAAACAAAACGGTTCCGACACTGGTCAAGATGACCACCACATTGGGTCTTTTCGGAGTTTTTACCTCCGGTTTTGCCTCCACTTTACTGCTTGGTAATTGTTCTGCTCCTTCCATCATCTTTTTCCCCTCCCCCCCTTAAAAAGAAAACGGTCTTAACATTTGAAGTAAAGCACAATACCTTTGCCCTTATTATAAAACAAGCCTCCATCAAAAACAAGAAATTTGTTTCACTTCCTGAAGTTCCCCATCAACTTGGACACCCCCCTTTAGAAAAGGGGGAGTTTTTTTGATGCCGTTACTTCTATTGATCCGCTACTACCTATCCATGATCCTCATTATCGCCCCACGCCAGTAGTGGTCAATCTCCTGAACATCCATCTGAATCCACCGCCCGATTTTTAAGTCATCCCCTCGGACGATGCCAATCTTGGCAAAAGGAAGCTGGAACTTTCGGGCAAGTTGGGTCAGTTCCTCCTCCCATGCTTTGGAGAGAGAGAGGATGACGCGGGACTGTGACTCGCCAAAGAGAAGCGCATCCAGGCGAATTCTCCCATCTAAATCAACTTCTGCACCGATCCTTTCCGCAGGATTCATGACACAACACTCAGCCAGTGCCACTGCCAGTCCCCCTTCAGAACAATCATGGGCGCTGTGAACCCAGCCACTTCGAATCGTTTCTCTAAGGAATTGGTGGAGCCGTTTCTCGAGATGGAGGTCTATTCGCGGAGGCAATCCCTTCTTGAGCCCATGAATCTGTTTGAGATACTCACTACCTCCCAACTCTTCTTTTGTTTCTCCAACTAGGAAAATAAGATCGCCCTCTTTTTGGAAATGAGAGGTTGGGAAATTAGTCGTGAGTCGTGAGTCGTGAGTCGTGAGTTTTCCTTTTTTTTCTGACGACTGATGACTGACGACTGACGACTGAATTATTCCCACCACCCCAATCATCGGCC
>JAHFFC010000031.1:0-6814 GCA_023248175.1 Candidatus Omnitrophota bacterium
GTGTGGCAAGCGTAGCATCCTTGACGGCTAACGATCTTCTTGCCCAGAAAGACCAGTTTACTCTGGTGGCTCATATTGTTGAGTTCTTTTTCAGCGTCCGCACGAGTCATGTTTTTCTGCAGATAGCCGAGAGCTAAGTCATCGAGCACTTGCGGTTTCATTTCCGGTAGAGGCTGATTCTCAAACTCGCTGTTCCGCAGAGAGAGGAGGTAGTTGGTAATATCCGCCGCTTCTTGGTCGCTCAAGCGCAAGTTCGGCATTCGGGACTCTTTTGAGTAATGCTTTGGATCTTTAAGCCAGCTGTAGAGCCATTCGGGTGTCACTTTACTTCCGAGTCCGGAGAGTTCAGGTCCAAAGTTGTTTGGAGGCATGCCGGCGAGTGAGTGACAACCCAAGCATCCGATTTGCTTCACCAGTTTCTCGCCATTCTGTAGACTGCCTTGGACAGGGGACTTGGTCAACGAGACTGGTTCGGAAACGGTCAGTAAATAAGTTGCTACTCCTTCAATGACAGCATTGCTCTTTTCCTTGTCTTCAGGTGAAGAGGTATTGGAAAGATGGAAGAACCGTGGCATCTTCGTTGTTGTTCTGAAGTCCTTGGGATCCTGCAACCAGCGGACGATCCATTCCCGGTTGACTTTGCTTTGGAGATGCTCAAGTCCAGGGCCCGGTTTCCAGCGATCTTCAAACCCTTTAATCTTGTGACAGGTGAAACAGCCGTAGACTTCTGCCAGTTTTCTTCCCTGGTTGAGTTTGTCGGCCTGCGGAACACTCATGACATTTTGATGGCATTGATTGCAGGAGGCTTGCAGGTGATTAATAGGAAGCATATTCGCTTCCCATTTCTCCAGCGTGTGCCAGTGATATTTCTTTTGCCACTCTTCTTTCTGCTCTTCACTGTGAGGTGTATGTGCCGAGTTAACGAAACTCACTGAATGGCCATTGCCGCCATGACAAATAGTACAGCCAAATTTCTCCAACGGATGCGGAGAAGTTGCGCCGAGGTAGAGATCCATGTTGGGATGGGATCTAAACGGCTGAGGAGCATTTTCAAAACCTTTTTGGTCAATTCCCAAGTGGCAAGTGGTGCATCGGTCAACCTTATTGACCTTGGTAAAATGGTAATCGTCATAGAGATCTTCCAAAACCACCTGCTGAATTCGGAGTGAGGGGGCAGCAAAATCAATCATGGGGGCATTGAGGATTTCTTTTGCCAGGGTCGGTTCGATTGCTTTTAACTTCTTTTCAATACGGATCTTTTCCTGCTCTAACGATCGGATCTCTTTGTCTAACTTTTTCTCCTGAGCGGTAAATTCTGCCAGCTTCGCCTCTTTTTCTTGTTTTTGTTTTTCCTTTTGCTCCAATGCTAGCTTTGCCTCTGTAATTTTCGGTTGGAGGTGTTTCAGTTTCTTGTCATACTCCTCGGCTTTTCGCACGTCCCGCTTCTGGTATTTTTCAAAGAAAAACTTGAACGAATCATCAAATTGCTTGAGGTTTTGATACTTTGTTTTGGCCTGGATGGCTTTAACGCTGGCTTGATCGACCTCTTTCTCTAGAGTTTGATAATCGGATTGGTGGTCTTTGAGGGCATTTTCAGCTTCGTGCAGCAGTTGGGTGAGATTGTCTAGTTTGGACTTGTCAATCTTCTGATCGGCTTGGCGTAGCTCTTCCTTGGTTTTTTCGATTCGCAGTTCAATGAACTTCTTCTGCCACTCTTTCCAATCCCTGGCATAATCCTGGCCGACCATCCAGATAAGAGATCCCAAAAGAATCAGACTCACGATGGCAAACCACATCGTGGTTTTTTTTAGGCTATACAGCGTCGGTTCTTGATTGGGCATGGGTTAGATGTTAAAGAAATATTCAGGAATCGCCACGATGTATTTGAGGTTAAACGCCCACCGCAGATACATCTTGATGGGGAGTGAGATCATCAATAACATCAGCATCACTAAAATGCTGTATCGGATGATTCCATATTGGGTGTATCGCTCTTTTAGGAATGTCTTTGCCAGAACCGCCGGCGGTACTAAAAGGTAAAAGGCGATCAGTAAAATGCCAGGGGCCTCGCGAAGATACCATTGCTTGGGAAGTCCCATCCCGAGCCATTTAATAAAAACCAGTTCAGAGAGATTGACATTAACCAGCGGCACTACTTTATGGATATCCCATTCCTCAAAGGGCCCGAAGAAATTCCAATTAGGGCCTCGGAGGAAGGTGCCGTAAAGAATCAAAAGAATCCAAAGGATCCAAAATCCGGAGAGGAAACAGGTGATTCCAAAACGGCGTTTTTTGAAGCAATAGAAACCAGAAGTACTGGTATCTCGATCAATATAGGGAATCGAGCAAAGCCCCAGAATAATGAGCGTCGGCAAAAGTACACCAGCGATCCATGGGTCAAAATAAACCAACATTTCCTGCAATCCCAGGAAATACCAAGGAGCTTTACTGGGATTGGGGGAGACTGTGGGGTTAGCCGGCTCTTCCAGCGGGGCTTTTAACAAAAGCGACCATAAAACCAGCCCCACTGCGTAAACCAGGGCAACGACAAACTCGATATAAATGAGATAAGGAAAGACATAGACTTTTTCGTTGGTCTCCACTTGTTCGATCGTCGGTTCTCCTTTTTCCATCCGCTGGTCGTTTTCGACTGCTTTCTTCATCGCATACCAGGTGAAGTAACTGAAGATAAAAATCATGCCGACGATCGGAACATTGTCAGGAGTGCTGATGATTTTTCGGAAATGGTCATCGGTGAGACCAATCCCAAAAAATAGGAAAACTAGAATTACTGCTGGCAGAGCCACCTTTTTAGAGGTACATTGACGGGGAAAAGTGACAAAGATGCCAAAAATAATCACCACCGCCGTGAAGATCGTAACGGGGGAACTGATAGAGTTGATGAATTCTTTAAAGGTTTCTAGCATATTAAGTATAAATTCCAAATTCCAAACCCATCGCATCTGTTTGTGATTTGTAATTTGTGGTTTGTAATCTCACCTTACGCAGTACTGTCATTCTGAACGAAGCGTAGCGAAGTGCCCGCCTCAGGCGAAAAGAACCCCATGAGGATGTCCCACAACAGGATGTCCCAGTGGGGGAACTGCGTAACATGAGTTGTAATTTGTGATTTGCGGTTCATAACGGCCCACTAATCCCTCCGTCCTTACGGATTCTCCAAAAATGAACCGCCATCAACACGACAGCAATTGTCGGAATAAAAACGCAATGGAGGATATAAAAACGCAGTAATGCCCCTGCCCCGACAAACCGGCCGCCCAGCAACGCAAAACGGACATCACTTCCTGAATGGACCAATTGAATATCACCGATGGAAAGGAGCGCTGCTCCCGGCCCTTCATGTCCCAGAAAAGGAGTAGCGCGTGCCATGTTAGAGCCAACAGTGATTGCCCACATTGCCAATTGATCCCACGGAAGAAGGTATCCAGTGAAGCTTAGGAGCATTGTCAGTACAAGAAGAATCACCCCGATCACCCAGTTAAATTCTCGCGGAGGTTTATACGAGCCGGTCATGAAAACTCGGAACATATGGAGCCATACCGTAATAATCATCGCGTGGGCTCCCCATCGGTGCAGCTCGCGCATGATTCCAAACGGCACGTGCTCACGCAGGGCCAGGATGTCGTTATAGGCGTATTCCACCGTTGGACGATAATAGAACATCAAAAGGATTCCGCTAACGACGAGCGTCAGGAAAACAAAAAACGAAAGCCCGCCGGCGCACCAGGTAAATCCAAACCGAGCCCCTGATTTTCGTACTTTAACAGGGTGGAGGTGGAAGAAAACGTTGGTCAAGACCGTCATCGCGCGATCCCGTTCAGAATCGCTGTAACCGTGACGGAACATAGATTTCCAGAGCTGAGTTTCTTTGATTTTTTTGAAATTAAACATTTTTAAAAACCTCAAACAGTCAAAAACGACTCAGGGTTATTCCATTCTCCTTTTTCCTGCTGGAATTTCTTGCTCTTATCAATCAAAATTTGTCCGTCTTCCGCTAGCATAATGCGATATCGTTCTAAAGGACGCGGGGCAGGTCCCTCAAAATTGATTCCGACCTTTGTAAATCCACTTCCATGACAGGGGCATTTGAATTTTTCTTCCCCCTGCAACCAGTTGGGTGTACACCCCAGATGGGTGCAGATTGTAGACAGAGCATAAATTCCTTCTGGGGTACGAACCATCCAAACACCGTACTTTTCTTTCCATCGTTCATCAACGATGCCAATTTCATAATCTTCGGGGAAACCGGCTTTAAAAGAGGTCTGCGGTTCGAAAAGGACGTTAGGAAATAAGTATCGCAGGACCAGTGAAAGGGCCCCGCCCGTTGCTGCCGCAAAAGCGCTCCACGCTAAGACCATCCACGAAAGAAATTGACGACGTCCCATCTGCGTTCCGCCAGGTTCATTTTCCTCTTTTCTTGTGTTCATCTTATGTATTCTTGTGGCTGCTTAAGATACTCCATCGCCTCAATCGCGGCTTGTCTTACCTTTAAACTTTTGTCTTCTTTAGAGAGAGTTTCCAAAATCGGAACGGTCTCTTCCCGTTTTGTCAACGCTAGCCCCTTGGCCGCATTGATCATCACTTTTTCTATTTCCTCATCGTTCATATGATTGGCTGACAAAATCGAACGATCCAGCATTTTTGCCAAAATCTGCCATCCGGAATCATTGCCAAGCCGCGCTAAACTGAGAGAGGCATTCCATCGGATCTCCTCGACAGGATCTTCCAACAGGGGAGTCAAGGAAGGAACGGTCTGTGGGTCTCCTAAAACGCCAAGCACGTACGCCGCCATTTTCCGAAGTTGCGGATTCTCACTTTTCAAAAAGGAAAGAATATCAGAGATGGCTTCCTTACTTTGAACAACTCCCAGCGCCCAAAGGACGTAGAGTTGGACTTCGTCGTTTTGGTCATTGACGAGGGATTCATGAAGAGCCGCCGCGGCTTGAGGATTGTGAAAATAACTGAGAGCCAATGACATGTATGCCCGTGTTTTAGGATCGTAGTGAGTTGTATCGCGCAGGATATGAATCACTTCCTTCATCACGCCTTCGTTTCGAATCGTTGCCGGATTTCGGTTGAGCTCGTTGGAAAGCTCAAATGCTTTTTGCCATCGCTTACTGGGAGAACCGGTTTTAATCGCCGTGATGAGTGATTCCGGAGTTTCTTCTTCGTTTGTCAAGAAAACCACGGTGCAGAGCAACAACGCCATCCCCACCGCGATCAAAAGAGGAAAAATAAAAAGGCCAAAAAACAATTTTCTCCGCGGATTCGGTTGTGGCTCGTTTTCTGCTTCCATTCAGACCTATTATATGCAGTTGGCAGGGATTGTCAATCGTGAATGGGAATTGCTCTTTGCTTTGTCAATCTTCCTCCCACAACCACCGTGAACGAAACCAACGTCGCCGTCAGCAAGAAGGGAAGTCTGAATCCAATATCGTAAAGAATCCCACCCCAGGTGGGACCCACGACTCTGCCGAGTGCCGCTATCCCTTGGGAAGTTCCCATCATTTGCCCTACTTTGGCTGGATCCCCCTTTTTTGACAAGAGGCTGTTTAAAGTAGGTCCATTCAAGCTTCCACCGATGGACATGATCACAATAAAAAGAGTTAAGAGATGTTCCGAACCTGCAAAAGGAATTAAAACCATTCCGATCACCATCAAAACACTCCCAACCAGGAAAAGTTTTTCCTCTGGGTATTTCTTGGTCAGCAGGCGAATTAAACCCCCTTGAATAAGAACTGCAATGAGCCCCATATAAATATATTGAAACCCAACATGTTCTGCCGAGAGGTTTAAAACTCCTTTGCAAAAAAGAGGGAAAGAGCTGTACAGGTTCGCCTGACCGAAGGAAAGGAGAAAGGCGCTGACGAGTAAGAGTGGAAGCAGCTGTTTGCCTTCTGAGGAACTCTGTTCCAGAACCGTTCGCCAGAAGCTCTTGCTGAAAAGGCTGATTTTTACGATTCGTGATGAATCTAATTCTTGCACTTTCAATTTCTGAACAGTCTCCGGCAACTTGAACCAGACCAAAAGAAAGCTAGAGAAAGAGAGTAAAGCCGCAAAGAATCCCGGAACAGCGTATTTATTTTGACTCATCCACTGAGAGAATGAAACCAGTCCTACTCGATGGAAGAAATCCTGAAAGGCGGGGTGAATGAATAAAGTAGAAAGAGCGGGCCCCATAACGAATCCAATTCCAAAGGCGGCGCCAATCAAACCCATCCCCTTGGCTCTTTCTTCATGCGTAGTAACATCTGCTACATATGCTTGAGCTGTTGAGATATTTCCTCCCATAATGCCGGCAACAAGGCGGGAAACAAAAAGCAATCCAAGAGAGTTAGAGAATGCAAACAATAGATAAGCCAGTGAGGCACCAAGTGTACTCATCAACATAATCGCTCTTCGTCCAATGCGATCCGAGTAACTTCCCCATAGAGGAGAAAAGATCAATTGAGCAAAGGAGTAGAGACTGTAGAGGAGTCCAATAGCCACGGCCGACGCGTGGAACTGAGAGGCGTAAAATGGGAGAAGAGGCAGAACAATTCCGAATCCAATCAGGTCAATCAGTACCACCAGGAAAACAGTAGCCAGCGCCGCTTTCTTCATATTTTTACTCACCTTACGCAGTGCTGTCATTCTGAACGAACCGTAGTGAAGTGCCCGCCTCAGGCGAAAAGAACCCCCTGAAGGTGGGACACAGGGGACTGCTGCGTAACATGAGATTTTTATTTTACTCTAGTTGACTTTTAGTTACAATGAAGAATCCAATGCAAGGAGGGTCCATGGAATTTCTAAA
>JAHFFC010000031.1:6824-8892 GCA_023248175.1 Candidatus Omnitrophota bacterium
TTACACCCATTCTTCCAGGGGACTCGCTATTGTTTGCTACGGGGGCCTTGGCTGCGACGGGATCTTTGAAAGTGTCATGGATATTTGTCTTTCTATCCATCGCGGCGATTTTAGGAGATGGAACCAATTATTGGATTGGGTATTTTTTGGGCCCCAAGGTGTTTTTCAAAGAAAGCGGCTCGCGTTTCCTTAAGAAAGAATACCTTGATCGAACTCACCGATTTTATGAAAAATACGGCGGGAAGACAATTATCATCGCCCGCTTTGTTCCAATCGTGCGAACCTTTGCTCCATTTGTCGCCGGTATTGCCCGAATGTCCTACTGGCGTTTTGCCTGTTATAACATTATTGGAGGAATCTCCTGGATTGCTTTATTTGTCTTTGGCGGGTATTGGTTCGGTAACCTCTCGGTAATCAAAGAGAACTTTACACTGGTTATCTTCGGTATCATTTTCTTATCAATTCTTCCTCCCGTCATTGAAGTAGTTCGATCCCGCAGGAATAACTCTTAGTTTACCTGACAAAGGCTGTCCAGCAGAGACCTGCCAAGTTCGTTATCAAGGTGGCTCTTCAGGAAATCGTGTGGGTAGTCACCCCCCTTTAGTAAAGGGGGGTGAGGGGGGGATTTGATTCTCTAAATCCTCTAAATCCCCCTTTTTCCCCCTTTTTCAAAGGGGGAGTTTTAAGATTATCAACGTCATCAGTCAACTTGGGGAACTTCTGTTTTTAACATATTTTCCTTGACAGAGTTAACTAACCGACATAGAATTTCATCAATATCATCAAAATCAGCAGTTGCTTGATGACTTTGATGTATTTGATGAATAAAGGCTTAACCTGGAGGGCTTAAAATGAATCCATTTACCCCCGGACATACGGTTGATCCACAATTTTTTGCTGGCCGCAAGAAAGAAATAGAGAAATTTAAGATGTTTTTAAAAAATACCCGCCAAGGCAAAGTATCTAATTTACTGAATCGTCTTTGCGAAAAGGATTGCCTAAAAAAGGTCTCCCGCGGCCATTACAGACTTTTCCATAATTTGTTTAGGGATTATTTACGCGGTGAAGTTGCACCTAAAACTCCCACCTAGCCCTTCGCAATTGTCTTTCTCGCACTTGATCTTCTTCCCAATTCTCAAACGTATGGTATTGGTCGCCGTTGCACTCAACAGCAAGACGAGATTCCGCAGAATGTAACTTTTGGTGTAACTATTCAGCCTTGTTCTATTGTTAGGTGTACCCGTTTACCTGACAAAGGCTGTCCAGCAGAGACCTGCCAAGTTCGTTATCAAGGTAATCCCATACAAAATGAGGACGGCTTGCCGTACCGTGAATTTACGAGACAAGAGCCAATGGGAAAGATGATCCTGTCCTCCCATCGCAACGGATCGTCCCAGTTTCAACCTTCGGCAACAGACGAACAGAGTATCCAGAAGGGGAGTAAAAAAAAGAAAAGTCAAAGTCATCCATAGAGAACCTGAAGGGGATGATCCGGTGAGGAGAATAGCAGACAATAGAAACCCTAAAAGGAGACTTCCGCAATCCCCCATGAAAATTTTAGCCGGATGAAAGTTGTAGATCAGAAAACCGGCAGTCGCTCCTGCCAGAGCCAGGGACGGAGAGATGATTTCTGGTTGACGATAAAGGAATCCAAAGCAGGCTAACCCTAGAGAGATAATGGCAGCAACTCCTCCTGCTAGCCCGTCAATATTATCGAGGAGATTCAGAGAGTTCATCATTATCAAGACAAAAAGCAAAGAGGCAACGGGGTGATGGGGCATGACAATCCAGACGACCGCTAATTGTCCCAGGAACTTGATGGGAGGTTTTAAATGGAGGAGGTCATCGCCAATGCCGATCAAGCAAGAGAGTGTGGCTCCCATCAGCAGGGGGCGCCATTGGGGTAACGGATGAGGGGTTAGCAGACATCCTGCCAGGAAAGAACCCCAAAGGGCGGCCCCTCCCAAAAGGGGGGTTGGTTTTTGATGCCAGCCACGGGGGGCGGGATAGGCAATCAGCCTGAATTGTTTTGCCAAAAAGATCGAAAAAGGGGTGAATAGCAGAGAAG
>JAHFFC010000032.1 GCA_023248175.1 Candidatus Omnitrophota bacterium
AATCAGTTGGAATATGCCCAGATCAAGGAAAAACTACTGACCTGCCCTGGGGTTGGAGAGAAGGTGGTAGAGTGCATTCTCCTTTTTGCCTATCACCACCTGGGCGCTTTCCCCGTAGATGTCTGGATCGAACGACTGATGAAACGGTATTACTTCCCCAAACGTAGAAAAATCTCCAATAAGAATATCCAGCAGTGGGCAAAGGACTACTTTGGCCCCTACGCCGGCTACGCCCAGCAGTATTTTTATTGTGGCAGGATGGATCTTTCTTAGTAAAGAGCTCACCTTACGCAGTGCTGTCATTCTCTGAACGAAGCATAGCGAAGTGCTCGCCTCAGGCGAAAAGAACCCCATGAAGGGGGGACACACATCATAACTTGTTAATCACTAACCCGCTCAACAGCTTCGGATAAAAGTATGTTGACTTTTGCGGCAAGCGAGTACCAGTGCCGGCGATGGAGTAAATTTGCTCAATCGGCGTTGGGTTTAAAAGGAATGCCATCTCGTAATCGTGCTGTTCTACTTTCTCAACCGTCAGCTCCGCGTTCGGCGTGAAGAAGATGTGATCCTCATCAATGGGATGATCCAATATTTGCTTGAGGACAAGCGTGTGCAGAACCGAAACGTCGAGCTGGCGCATCAGTGTGGGAAGTTCGCTTAACAGAGCGTTGGTGGCGGAGTTGTGCTGTAAGGTTAATAAATAGCTCTTACGCCCTTTCAGGTAAAAACCAAATGTAGGGGCGTACGGCCGTACGCCCCTACGTTGATTCAATTCGAGAATCATTTGATTGGGAGGAAGGTTCCGGGCCTCAAAATAGCAATTGATCTCTCTAAGAATTCCCTCTTTCTGCGATGTCCTACCCCCTTTCAGCACTCGATGAAATGGCAAAATCGTCAACCCCTGATCCTTGGCGCTGACAAAGTGCATCATCACGAATTCGTACGGAGCATCCTCCCCCCTCACCCCAACCCTCTCCCCCAATGGGAGAGGGTGAGCGTGGAGACGACGTTGTTCACTCCGATAAGCTAATGCAGATTCATAACGGTGATGCCCGTCGGCGATCAGGATTTTTTGACCAGCAAGCGCCTCCCCAATTAAGTGGACTGTTGTTAAATCACTCACCTGCCAAAACTCATGTTTAACTTCTTGAATATCCATGTGGACCTGCGCCGGATGCTGGTCGGTGTACTCTTTGAGGGTTTTTACAAATAGGCGGTCCTGATCCTCGACGATCCCAAAGATGGGACTCAAGTTTGCCTGCACGGTCCTGAGCAGAGTAAAACGATCCTCTTTTGGCTTGGAGAGGGTCTGTTCATGAGGCAGAACTGAACCCCCTTCGATTTCCTGCAACCGTAACAGTCCCATACAGCCGAGCCGTTTCTTTAGGATCCCTTGATCGAGATACTCTTGAGCGTAGAGATAAAAACTGGGAGAGTCATCCTGAATGAGGAATTTCTTTTTCTGCCATTCGGTAAAGAGGCGGGCCGCCCCGTCGTAATCAGCACCGGGAAGAATCAGGTGGCAGATATTATAAGGATAAGCTCGGTATTGTTCTCTTTCATGAGAAGAGATCACATCATATGGAGGGGCGACTGCTTTGGCAATGTCTACTTTTTCTGTATCATACCGTACACCGCGGAACGGGACAACTTCCGTCGCTAATTTTTCGACGGGCATGAGGGTTTCTCGCTTAATTTCTCTTTGTCGGCCTTTTCTTTACCAGCCTTCTCTTTATAGGAAGAACTCCGGTAATCGGTGGCGTAGAACCCACTCCCCTTAAAGAGAAATCCGCCCCCGGCGCTGATCACCCTGCGGACTTTCCCTTTGCATTTGGGGCACTGTGTCAGCAGTTTCGCGGTGATCGGTTGAAGCCGATCAAAATGACGGCCGCATTTCCGGCATTCGTATTCATAAGTCGGCATTTCATGAATCTCCTTTTACCTTTTAAAGAGCCGTTTTGCCTTCTCAATAAACTCACTCATCAACGGATACGATCCTTTGCCATTCATCTGCTCAAACTGCTTCAGGAGCTGTTTCTGTTCGTTGCTCAAATTTTTTGGAATCTCAACGATGACTCTGACCATCTGATCCCCGCGGCCATAGCCGCCGGAACCGACAACCCCTTTCCCCCTCAACCGAAAGAGTGTTCCGCCTTGAGTGCCGGCGGGGATTTTCATCGTTGCCTTTCCCTCTGCCAGAGTTGGGATTTCGATTTCGGCACCGAGAGAGGCATGAACGAAACTGATCGGGACTTCACAATAAAGATGATCCCCCTGCCGTTGGAAAATTTCATGGGGATGAACCGAGAGAATGACATACAGGTCCCCACGGCCGCCGCCGCGGGTTCCTGCCTCTCCTTCGCCGCGCACCCGCAGGCGTGTATTATCTTCTACTCCGGCCGGAACCTTCAGGGTGATTTTACGGTACGCACGAATTCTTCCCTCGCCATGGCACCTGGAACAGGGAGTCGTAATCATCTCCCCCTGCCCGTGGCAGCGATGACAGGTGGTAGCGATGCTGAAGAACCCTTGCGACATCCGTACCTGTCCTGAACCGTGACAGGTGCTGCAGGTCTGCCGCTTGGTCCCCGGCTTGGCCCCTCCGCCATGGCATTCGCCGCAGAGTTCTGCCCGCTGGAGGTCAACGGATTTCTCCGTGCCGAAAATCGCCTCCTCAAAAGAAAGTTCCAGTCCCATCTGCAGATCGGAACCGCGCATTCCTCCTGAGCCCTGCCCGCTTCTTTCGGTACCGAAGAAATCAGCAAAAACATCACTAAAGATGTCGCTGAAATTCCCAAAGTCGGCTGAGAAACCGCCGAATCCGCCGGGCCCTGCTCCAGCTCCGACGCCGGCATGGCCGAACTGATCGTAGGCCTTCCGTTTTTCGGGATCGCTCAAAACCGCGTAGGACTCTGACAACTCTTTAAACTTCTCCTCCGCCTCCTTGTTTCCCGGATTGCGGTCAGGATGGTACTGCAGAGCTAGTTTACGGTAGGCTTTCTTCAGTTCGTCAGCTGATGCGCTCCGTGAAACTCCTAGTAATTCGTAGTAATCTTTCTTGGTTGTCGCCATGATTCCTTAGATGAGTGTTACGATAGACGAGGGACGAAAAAGACAAAACAGATCATTCAACGATCCATCGTCTTTCGTCCATCATCCTTCGTCCTTCAGCTTTTCTCCGAATCTACCTTAAAATCGGCGTCCTGGACTTTTTCTCCGGATTCCGCTTCGGCTGACTTGGCGTTGTTGTCGCCACCGGAACTCCCCGCGGCGCCCCCTGCCTGCTGTTGTTTTGCCGCTGCCTCTTTATACATCTCTTCGCTCAGTTTGTAGGCGGCCTGCGTTAGGTTTTCTTCCGCTTTCTTTAACTGAGTTAGATCCTCGGAATCGAGCTTGCCCCTGGCTTCATCAATAGCATCCTGTAGTTTCTTCCGATCCTCGATGCTGAGTTTGCCACCATGCTCCTTGAGCATTTTGTCGGTCGAGTAGATCAAGTTGTCGAGATGGTTGCGCTCGTCAATCAGCTCGCGTTTCTTTTTGTCTTCATCGGCATGAACCGCCGCCTCTTTGGTCATTTTCTCAACTTCGTCCTTGCTCAAGCCGCTGGAAGATTCGATCCGGATCTTCTGCTCTTTATGGGTCGCTAAATCCTTCGCTGAGACATGCAGAATTCCGTTGGCATCAATATCAAAGGTAACCTCAATCTGGGGAATCCCTCGCGGAGCCAGCGGAATTCCAACCAGATCAAATCGTCCCAGCGTCCGGTTGCCGGCCGCCATTTCTCTTTCTCCCTGCAGGACGTGAATTGAGACAGCTGTTTGATTGTCGGCCGCTGTCGAGAAAATCTGGCTTTTTTTCGTTGGGATCGTAGTATTCCGCTCGATCAATCGCGTCATGACACTGCCAAGAGTCTCGATTCCGAGCGAGAGGGGTGTGACATCCAATAAGAGAATATCCTTCACCTCTCCGGTTAACACAGCCCCTTGAATCGCGGCGCCGACCGCAACGACTTCATCAGGATTGACTCCTTTGTGTCCCTCTTTACCGAAAATTTCTTTGACGATTTGCTGGACTTTGGGCATACGGGTCATCCCGCCGACAAGAACCACTTCGTCAATCTGACTTGGCTTCAATCCCGCGTCCTCGAGAGCGCGCACGACAGGCCCGCGGGTCCGCTCCACTAAATCAGCCACTAACTGTTCCAGCTTAGCACGGTTCAACGTTACAACCATATGTTTCGGGCCGCTGGCATCGGCGGTGATAAACGGCAGATTGATCTCGCTCTGCTGGTTTGAGGAGAGCTCAATCTTCGCCCGCTCGGCCGCCTCTTTCAGACGTTGAAGCGCCATGTGGTCTTTCCGAAGATCAATTCCGTTGGACTTCTTGAATTCATCTGCTAGCCAGTCCATGATCTTCTGATCGAAGTCATCACCGCCCAGGTGAGTATCCCCATTGGTCGCTTTGACTTCGAAGACCCCCTCGCCGATCTCTAAGATTGAAATATCAAAGGTTCCTCCACCAAGATCGTAGACGGCAATTTTTTCATCTTTCTTTTTGTCGAGTCCGTACGCCAGCGATGCGGCGGTCGGTTCGTTGATGATTCGCAGAACCTCCAACCCGGCAATCGTCCCGGCATCCTTGGTCGCCTGACGCTGGGAATCGTTGAAATACGCCGGCACGGTGATGACCGCCTGCGTAACCTTTTCGCCCAAATAATCTTCAGCGGTCTGCTTCATCTTCTGCAGAATTATCGCAGAGACCTCTGGGGGAGTATACTCCTTCCCTGTGGACGTAATAGAAACCCTCACCAAATCACTCGACCCGCCCACCACTTTGTAGGGAACCAGTTTCTCCTCAGTTTCCACCTCTGAATGACGACGCCCCATAAACCGCTTGATCGAGAAAACCGTATTCTCTGGATTGGTGATTGCCTGCCGTTTGGCGGCCGCGCCAACGAGGATCTCGCCGGTTTTCGTAAAACCAACCACTGAAGGGGTCGTCCTCCCTCCCTCTGAATTTGCAATCACTTTGGGTTCTCCCCCTTCCATAATCGCGACACAGGAGTTGGTGGTCCCTAAATCAATTCCGATCACTTTATTCTTTGCCATGTCAAAAGCCTCCTTTATTAAAATCTTGAAGTAAGAAGCATGAAGCAAGAAACATGAACGTAGAGATCTCTTTTGCGCTTCGTGCTTCCTGTTTCATGTTTCATGTTTCCTGTTTCGGCCTTTTTGCAATCTTCACCACCGCAGGACGAATGAGCCGGTCCTGCAGATAATACCCTTTTTGGATTTCTTCCACGATAATTCCTTCTTCTTTATCTTCCGTTTCTACTTCCATGAGCGCTTCATGCCGGTGAGGATCGAATTTCTCACCGACACTGTCAAAGGATTTCACTCCTTGCTGATCCAGAAACGTGTGAAACTGCTTTCGGATCAGCTCTACCCCCGCCAATACAGGATTCTCGACCAGCGCCTGATCGTTTCCTTTAAAATTTCCAAGAGCGCGGTCAAAGTTATCAATGATCGGAAGAATCGCCAATATCAATTCGGTGTTGGCAAACTTTGCCAGCTCGCTTTTCTCTTTGGAAAACCTTTTTCGAGCATTCTCCAGTTCTGCGTAAGTCCTGACATATTGGTCATACGACTTTTCCCCTTCTTCGGACTGTCTTTTAAGTTCATCATACTCCTGACGGGAGAGATTGATTTTATCCGCTTTCTCTTCGTCCCTCGTCTCTCGCCTGCCCTGAGCAGGGTCGAAGGGTCCCTCGTCCATCGTAGGGTCTTGCTCTTCCTGGCTCATAACTCTCCCATTTGGGAAATGACCTTGCCCAATAATCCGGCCATCCGGTCAACTAAAGCGACCAAGCGGGAATACTCCATTCGTGTCGGACCCAAAATCCCCACTGTTCCTATGACACGATTCCCGATCTTGTAACTACAGGTCACTAAGCTGTACCACTTCATCGCTTTATTCTCCATTTCACTCCCGATATAAATGCGGCATCGCTGGTCCTGTTCCAAATCCTGACGGAGCAGTTCCAGCAGCGGTTCCTTTTCTTCCAGAAGGTGGAGCAGCTCCCGTGTCCGGGCAACCTCTCTAAATTCCGGTTGTTCCAGAACACGGCTGGTTCCCTCCAGCCAGAGCCGTTCCTCCTTCGAGGTCAAGATTGTGGCTTTGATCATCGCCAGCGCCTGTTTGAAAAGGTTGTAGTAGAGAGACCCTTGCTCCATCATCATCCTTCTCTTCAGATGGTATTCGATCTGTGACAGGGGCAACCCTTCCAATTCCTGATTGAGCAGGCGGTTCAGCCGCTCCAGTTGAATATCTTCGATTGGCTCTGGCAATTCCACCTTATAATTGCGGATCAATCCGGAGGCACTCACAAAAACAACCAGGAGACGGTTCGAACTACTGTCTAACAGGATCAGCGCAATTCTCTTAAAGATATCACGCGAGACTCCGCTAAAGAGAACCAACGCCGCCTGATTGGAAACCTCGGACAAAAGCCGTGAGGCGCGTCCAATGATTTCCTCTAATTCAGTCCAATGCCTTTCATACACGGTCCGGATCGTTTCTTCTTCATCTTTTGTGAGATGAGACTCCTGCATCAAAACGTTCACATAATAGCGATACCCCTGGTCGGTAGGAACTCTTCCTGCTGATGTGTACGGATGTTCAATATACCCCATCTCTTCCAGGTCAGCCATGATGTTTCGGATCGTAGCCGGGCTCAAGCTGTTGCGGAGCCGACGGGCAATGGTTCGGGACCCGACAGGAGTCGCTGTCTGGATATAGAGGTTTAGGATCTCCGTAAATATCTGGCACCGCCGCAATTCAAACGTGTCGCTGTTTCTCTTTATGTGGATTCTAGTTATACCCATAGTCTTCTATCTTGTACTAAAATGGGAGTTGTCCCCATTTTACAATTTAGCACTCATTTTGCCAGAGTGCTAAATTGTATGATATGAGGAAATCTACAGCTTGTCAAGCGGAAAACCGAAAGGGTTCGCAAAGCGGTAGCGAGCTAGAAGATAACCTGTTCGAAGACACTCTTTAAATAGCACGAATCCGTCGGGAAAAGGTTTCATGGAAGAAGAACCGGCTAGACGAGGCTGGTAATGGATGGGGACTTCCACGATTTTTAAATTTCTGCATCCAGCCCCCAGGAGAAAATCAAAATCCCCCCATCGGTCTCTTCCGAGTGGCATCTTAAGCGCCTCTTCTCTCCAGAGAACTTTAGTGCCGCAGAGGGTATCGGTGATGTTGGTCTTAAGAAATTTTGAGAAAAGCCACGCCGTGATTCGATTAGAAACACGGTTGATCCATCTCATCGCTTTTTTATCAAACGGATAGACAAAGCGTGTCCCCATGACGAGGACGTTTTTTTCATTGAATACCGGCGCAAGAAATACTGTAATATCTTCTGGACGCACAGCCATATCAGCATCTAAGATCATCACAATCTCCCCGTGCGCCTGTTCGATCCCTGCCTTGACCGCTTTTGCTTTTCCCTGATTGCTGTCAAAAGCAACCAGCCGCACGCGGGCATCTTCTTTCATTAACTCTAGAATTTTCTGACGCGTTCCATCTTTGGAACCGTCATCCACAACGACGTATTCGGATTCTATCTCTAAGGGAGGAATGCGACGGAGGCATTGCTGGATATTCTCTTCTTCATTGTAGCAGGGAATGATGACAGAGAGTTTCATCGTCTTGCTTGATTTAACACAAGATACTAGTAGAGGCTTACTTTCGCAGGTTCAATCTTTGCCAGGCCCAGCAGACTCAGGATTTGGATGTAAAGCCACCCGAAGTCAACTTCCCACCATTTTCGCGAAAAACGGGCGGAGGTGATGTCGGCGTGGTGGTTATTGTGAAGCTCCTCGCCTGCCAGCAAAATGCCGAATGGAGAAAAATTATGGCTCTGATCTTTACTGTTAAAGTTCCGATACCCCCAGGCATGGCCGATGCCGTTGACGACACCAGCCGCGAAGAACGGAATCCAAACCATCTGAATGCCCCAGGCCAATAACCCAAGAGGTACCGAAAAGAGGAGGAGGTCAGTCGCTAATAAAACGCCAATTCCCAGCTTGCGGTATTTGGAATAGACATGGCGCTCCACCCAATCATCCGGAGTTCCTTTTCCATATTTCTCCACCATTCCCTTGTCTTTGACCGCCTCGGTGTAAAGGAACATCCCTTGAAAAACAACCGTTCCCAAACCGACTAAACGAGGACTGTGGGGATCCCCTTCGACATCGGTGAAAGTGTGGTGTTTCCGGTGGCAGGCGACCCACTCTTTGGTCACCATTCCGGTCCCCAGCCAGAGCCATAATCGCATAAAAAAAGAGACAATGGGATGAAGTTTCAGGGAGCGGTGCGCCATGGCACGATGGAGATAAATCGTGACGCACATGGTAGTGATGTGAGCTGTGACGACAGCAAATGCTAACGCTCTGGCGATTTCATTCATCTTTTGGTACCCCCCCTCTCTGCTAGTACTATAACATAATCTAGAGCCAGATGCAAGCATTTTTATGTCAGAGGCATTTCCGCTGTGGCACTTTTTTTAATTTGAACATAGGCCGCCTACGGCGGCAACTTCCTTCTTCCCCCTCTCCCTTAAAAAGGGAGAGGGTTGGGGTGAGGGTTGTGAGTCGCTTCAGCATACCCCCCCTCACCCTAGCCCTCTCCC
>JAHFFC010000033.1 GCA_023248175.1 Candidatus Omnitrophota bacterium
CTGATTGATATCGGTGGCAAGCTCTTGTACTCTTTTGAGATTTAAATCGCTCAGAACCAGATGGGCCCCTGCCTGCGCCAGTTTCCATGAAATGCCTCGCCCAATTCCGCCAGCCGCCCCTGTAACCATGCCAATCTGTCGAGACAATTCTCCTTCGGCAGGAGCCAGCGTCAGTTTATAAAGCTCCAGTGGCCAGTATTCGACGTCGAAAGCAACAGCAGGGGGCAGCGATCGGTAGGCATCAATCGCACAAGCATTGCGTTGAATTTGAATCGAGTGCTCGTAAATTTCAGCGATGATTTTTGCCTCTCTTAAATCCTTCCCCGATGCAATCATCCCAATTCCTGGGATAAGCATCACCCGTGGGTACGGATCCAGCATGGGAAGATCGGGACGACCGTCGGCGCCGTTGTAACGGCGAAAATATGTCTCGTGGTTTTTGGCGTATTGTTCGATTTGCCGGAGGATCCCCCCACCCCCTTCGACTTGGCTCAGGACAGGCTGACCCTCTCCCCATTTCTTCCTCTCCCTTTTAGAGAGAGGGCTGGGATGAGGGTTAATATCTACAAACAGCGGTACCCGCTTGGTCCTCAACATATGGTCAGGTGTCGCCGGCCCCTGTTGAGAAGCATGACCTGCCCAGCCGGAATTGACGTAATCCAGCACCGACGGCGAATCATTCCAATGAAGGATGACTCGTCTATTTTTACCGAGGACACCGCGTAGAACAGGAAGATAGTTTCGAAGAAAATCCCGGCGTTCAGAATAGGTTACACATAATTGCAGGGGCGAGACATGTCTCGCCCCTGCAATGGCACCTTTCCGAACAGGGGTCTGTCCCCTATTTTTGACATACTGTTCTGCGCGTGTCACCATCTCAATCGTCCTATCATAACTGGTCTTTGCATCCTCTCCCCACGTAATTAATCCGTGTTTTTCAAGCACCGCCCCCTTGGTCATGGAATGCCGGCGATACGCCAGTGCCACTTGTTTCGCCAATTGGAATCCAGGGCGAACATATGGAATCCAAAGCAGTTCATCGCCAAAAATTTTCTGACAGATCTGGCAACCGCGAGAGGTATCAGTGAGAGAAAGAATCGCATCCGCATGGGTATGATCAATATCGTTTTCTGGAATGAATGCATGCAGGAGCGCTTCGATCGAGGGGCGAGGAGCTTTGGGATTGAGCAGACAATGAGAGAGATACTCCACCATCTGTTCGTCACTCATCTCATCTCGTTGAAGTACCGGCAAAATATGTCCGATTAAAAGAGGAGAAAAATCGTCGGGCTGACAGCTTTTGAGATCGGAACCACTCCCTTTAACCCGCAGAACCGACCGGGGCCGCCCCAGAAAATCTTTTTCTTCGATTTTCGTTGAGGTATTGCCCCCTCCCCAAATACAAAGCTCAGCGGATTTCCCGATCAACCGGGAACGGTAAACAAGCTGGTCAAGACGGGATTTCCCTTTGGTTTCTCTGGGGTTCCACAGATTTTTCATTGAAACAATTATAACAGGAAAACGGTTAATCGCGAAACGAGACCAGCTCCGCTTTTTCTACTTCTTGGAGTTCATGGAGGCGATTAAGAATGGTTTCTGGAGGCTGGCTGGTCAGATAAAAAAAGCCTAAATGGCGCCCGAACTTCCCGAGGATTTGGGGTTTGTAAATCGCTTCCGCACCCACCACCGTTCCTGATTGCTGTAAAAGCTTCACCACACGGGGAAGCTGAACTGAATCCTCATCCAGGCTCTTCTGAAAAGAGATAATGGCACGGTAAGCAGGATACCCACTCTGCTTTGACTTCTGGATCAATGTCCATTCTGTCCTTTCCAGACGTAAATGGCTTCTTCGTTCCTGTCCCGTATCATTCGGTTTTTCTTGATTTGCCAATATTTTTTCTCCCAGCCGGAGCCCGGACGGCAATGGGAAAGCTTCCTCTCCGCTCTGCTCTTGCCAGGCAGAAATCAATCTCTCGGAATGGATGAGAATCAGAGGATCACCGTCGGAATTTGTCCCGACTCCAAAAACCAAATCTCGCCGCATTCCAATAGGAATATAGGTATCAATCCAAGAGGCATGGCTGATCTCAATCTCCTGAACTCCGAGGACCCGACTGACTGCCAGGGCTAACCAGAGGTTCCCTCTACTGATGACCACCGCATGGGTAGCCGCTGCCGGCGCCGGATCATATGTAATCATTCCCACCAGAGAAGAAGGGACGATTAAAGGGACCGCGCGATTGCGAACGCAAAGATACTCCGGAAGAGATTCTTTCCCGCTTGATCCTCTGGGGAGGAGAATTGCCTGCACAATGTATGCAATGTCAATTCCCCACTTCTGTCCTGCAAATTGAACAGCAAGAAAATACCTCATCGGTTCTTGGAGCCGAAAAACAGGTGGTGGAATCATGCTGGCTGTTGATCGCCAAGCAAACTTGTAATTTGTCCCATTGATTCCTGGGAGAGAGCTAACCAATCCCGCCACTTTGTTTGAAGCTGTGACAGCTCGTGGGCATCCTCCTTTAAAGTGCGGCTTTCAAGAAAAAGCTGCTGAAATCTCTTCTGGATCGCACTGGCTTGACCACAAAGATGATCCACCATCCTCGAGAGATCCGTAAACGATTGGTCCGTTTTGGCGGCCACTTGATGGGTTGCCCCAAACACCCCTATCTCCTGTTCCAATGAACCGACCCGCTGTGACACTTCTTCGTCCACCTGGCGAATCAATTGAATCAGTTCCTGAGAAGTCTTGAGCGACCCATCTGCCAGATGGTTTACCTCTTCAGCGACAGTAGAAAACCCTCGTCCTCCATTTCCTTGTTGTGTCATCTCAATGGAAGTATTCACCAAAAAGAGGTTTGCCTGGTCGGCTAAATCCGAAAGTCCCTCTGCCAGCGCCCGCATTCTCTCTGTCCGCTCTGTCAACCCCTTCAACATCGTCAGAGAAGCGATCAATTTATCCTGTGTCTGTTTCAGTCGGTGGGTCGTTTCCGTGGCATTGCGGGCAGCGGTGCTGGTGGTGTCATTGACCCATCCCAAAACTCCCTCCACTTGATTCATCGGACCTTGAAGTTGATCGCTTAATTCGATCATCTGACCACTTCGTTTTGCCAGCTGCTCCGTTTGTTCCTGTAGCATCGTTGAGTTTCTGCCGAACTCCACCAAGGTCATCGAAAGCCGATGAGTTGGCGGCGAAACAGCCTGGTAGAAACTCTCCCATTCTGATCTCTTCTCTTCCTTTTTCCAGTAGGCAATCGCTAAACCACCAAACCCAGTAAGGCTAAAGAGAATTGCCACGAGAAATCCAATCCAGACTTGATCCAGGGATCGCCTCTGTTGATTTTGGATCTGGCTGATACGTCCTTTGACCTGCGGTAGAATTTGTTCTCTGACAAAAGTAAGATTTTCAGGAACAGTGGAAATGGCTTCAATCCATCCGCCTGATGGGTGCGGTTCCGCGGATTCCAAAAAATGGGTTCGCGCTTGAAGGAACGCGGTATCTTCTCCTCGCTGGGCCGCGCGTTCCATCTCCAACGCGTATTGATACTGCGGCAGTAAAGTAGACACGAGAAGCCGATGAGATTGATAGCCCTTAGAAAATCCGGTGAGAGCAAATCCTAGCGAAACAAGACTAGCTCCCAAGAAAATGGAGTACGTAAGAGTGCGCACTAGTTCCCCCCTGAAGTTTAATTTTATCAGATTTGATTCGATTTATGCAAATAAAAAAGAAATTATTTTGAGAAATGTTCTAGGATCCAGCGAACCGCCTCTTCTTTTGAAGAAAGCCGGTGTTCGAGCTGCTGGTCCTCGACGGCAGAGAGAATCTCTTTAAACGGGGGGCCAGGCGTAAACCCAAGCTGGATCAGATCATTGCCGGTGACTAACAGCTCTGGTTTAGGAGTTTCTTTCTGAAATTCCGTGTACTTCTCCTTTAAAAAATCGTATACCGTCAAATCACCGTGGCTTGCCAGGCAATCGAGACGATGCATCTCTATCTCCCACTGAAAAGTGGGGCGCCGCATGAATCGTTTTAACGTCGCTTCCCGCATTTTTGGGGCGTTCTTGAAATCCATATGTTTTTCGACCCCCTCGGCAATCTGATCAATCTCATCGTTGGAGAACCGAAGCCTTTGACAAATTTCGCGTGCCATCCGGGCGCCGACTCGATCATGGTTGTCGAATCGGATTCGGTCCGGGGCATTGCGGAATGTGGGCGGTTTCCCGACGTCGTGCAACAGCGTTGACATCGCCAGAATTGCCGATCGTTCTGGCAATGGGTCGAGCATCCCCATCATCATTTGAGTATGAATAAACACGTCTCCCTCAGGATGGAATTGCGGCGGCTGCTGGACCCCCTTCATTCTGGATATCTCCGGGAGAACCTTTTTAAGGAGTCCTGTCTCATCTAATAAAGTCAACCCCCTGTCAGCGTGCCCCCCTGTGATTAATTTGACTAACTCTTCTCGAACCCGCTCGGCACTGACCTCGGTAATCTCATCCGTTAATTCACAGAGAACCTCAAAAGTTTTTCTTTCTATCTCAAATCCCAGTGTCGAGGCAAAACGAACCGCTCGGAGCAATCGGAGTTTATCTTCCTGAAAACGGATCCTCGGGTCACCAATAGTCCTGACGACTTTTCTCTGGATATCCTCTCTCCCATTCACAAAATCAAGCACTTGATTTTGGAGAGGGTCGAAATAAAGACCGTTGATCGTAAAGTCACGCCTTTGGGCATCTTTCTGAGCTGTTTTTGAATACTGCACCTCTACCGGATGGCGCCCATCCACGTAACGGCCATCTGATCGGAACGTGGCAACTTGAAACGAGACCCCTTCTTCCACAACCAACACCACCCCAAACTGAACTCCCACAGGAATCGTCCTTGAAAAAAGAGATTGGATTTGGGAAGGGTTGGCATTGGTAGCAATGTCAATATCCTTTGCCTCCCTTCCCATGATTTGATCTCTCACACAACCTCCGGCAAAGAATGCATGGAATCCCCTTTCCTGAAGACGTTGCACAATCTGTAGCGCTAAACGATGCAATAGACTCATGGAATTTATCTTAACCGAAAGAGCGATTTATTGTCTAACACAAAAATTCAAAAATATGGTATTCTAAAAGTAGAGGAGGGTTATATGAATGATTCATCTATACTTGTTCTTGTCTCTACGGTGATCTGTCTAGGGGTTGGATGGTTTGTTTTCGCTCAGAATCGCCGCCGCCTTCTTAGTAAACACTCTATCTTCGGAATTCCTCTAGCAGATAAAAACTCTTCTTACCACGAAAAAGTGAAACTGGCAAGTGAGTTAATGACCCAGGAGACCGAACTCAACAAAATGGCTGAAACGATTTTGGAACTCATTGATTCTCAAATCCATCCTGTCTTCTGCCAGCTCTACTTCTCTAACTCTAGTGGTAAACAAATGGAGCTTTTGATCTCTAATCAAGATAAACAGACCAAAGTGACTCCTGATTTATTTCTCTGGCAGGCTCCTTTTATCGAGTGGTTTTCGCACTCCAAACAATCTATCCTTCGTAAAGAACTTGAGTCTCAGAGGGGCACTTCAACTCCTGAATCGGCTCTTTTAAAAACGCTCCATGAAACAATGAATTCCACGGGTGTTGAAGTCTGCATCCCCGCTTTTCATCACGACCATTTGATGGGGGTTATTCTTCTGGGTGAAAAACATTCAGGGGTCTATTCCGAAAAAGATATCTCTTTCTTAAAAACGCTTTCCAACGATGCCGCTGCCGCCCTCAGGCATGCCCAATTGATTGCTCAGCTCCAGCAGCTCCTCTCCAGCATCATTGATGCCTTTGCCACCGCCATTGGAAAAATGGACCCAGATTATACATATGAACACATTGTGAGGACCAAGGGAATCGCTAGACGAATTGTGCAAAAACTCAAAGAACGTAGAATGCCTCTGGGTATGACAGAAGAACTTTTTCTGGCAGGTATCCTCCTGCACGATATTGGAAAACTCTTTACCCCTCGAGAAATTTTGTACAAAAAGGGTCCGTTAAACGAAGAGGAATGGAAAATTATGAGAAAACATCCCATGGATGGTGCAGAAGTCTTAGAGCAGATTCAGGGACTTGAAGGGCCCGCACAAATTATCCGCTACCACCAAGAACGGTGGGATGGTAAGGGTTATCCGGAAGGGCTCAAAGAGAATGACATTCCCATTGGAGCTCAGGTAGCAGCAGTCGCTGATGCCTTTGACGCAATGACCTCTGACCGTCCCTATCGCAAAGGAATGAGCCGCACTCAAGCCATCGAGGAGCTCAAAAGAAATGCCGCCACTCAATTTTCTCCCAGTATTGTCAAGATCATGATCGAATTGTATGAGGAAGGTTCAGTGTAGAATAGTCGTCAATTTACGCAGAACAACGCTGTTCAAATAATCCAAAATAAATGGCTTAAGAATATAGTCCTCTGCCCCCAGCCGTTTAGCCTCTTCAATCACTTCACGATCTTCCACTGCGGTAATCATCACAACCTTGGGCGGATTATCTTCCATTCGAAGACGATGCAGAACTTCCAGACCGGAGATGCCAGGCATACGAACATCTAACAGAACCAAATCAGGATGCTGCTGTCTGGATTGTATCAAGGCTTGCTCCCCATTGGTAGCGAAAGAAACAAGATACCCTTTTTCTGAGAAAAAGTTTCTCAGAAAATCACAGATCTCAATTTCGTCATCCACCACTAAAAGGTTGGCCATGTTCACTTATTTCATCCCTTTCTGTACTTGTTTCAATAATGGAAAGGCTTGATCAGTCTCAGCGATGATCTTCTTCAAAACCTCCGCCGCCTTGCACTCCTTCGGAATATGAAGCATTAAATACTGAGCGCGCCCACTGACTGCGGTCAAACAACTCTGAATGCCGGCTACAATTCCGCCTAGGGATTGATTTGGACTCGATGGAGTCGCTGTCCCCGCTAACGAAAGAACCATAGCCGCTCCCGTTGCCAGAATTGACAAAAGGGCCAATTCCTCGGTGGTGAATGAACCGCCGTTCTGAGTATCGGAAACATTCAATACACCCAAAGTCTTGCCGAAAATATTCAGTGGTGCGCTAACGATGGGGATACTGAAAAAAGCCTCGGATTCATATCGGCTTGCGGGTGTTTTGCGGAAACCACGATAAGTCTGCAGGTCATCTACAAGAAGCGGCCGTCCCTTTTGCGCGACAAACCCAGAAATCCCCTCCCCTATTTTTAGAGAAACCTGCTGGATGATAGAATCAGGCATTCCCTTGGCAAACTTGATGGAGAGCATCTCTCTGCTGGGATCCATCAGCATGATGAAGACTCTTCTTGCCTTCAACAGCGTAAGAGCCGCTTCCAGAATTTTTTCAAGCGCCACATTACTGTTCGAAGCCGATGCTAATGTTTGACTGACCTGGATGAGAGGGGTCAGACGATTTTCCTTGACATCCCAGGGCCATCTTGCGATAGGACGAGCAGGAGAGGTTAGTTCCACCCCCTGATCCTGTTTTACCTTTTGCTCCCCCATATATGTTCCTTTCGGTAGCCCGGCCGTCAAAGGCAGTCGTCAGTGATCTACCTTTAGCCCGTAGCTTTGCGCCCCTGCCTCACGACAGGTTTGCCTTTTTCGAGGACTTTTATCTTCATGGAGTTAAATAGGTTACGACACAATGCACCCCTATTCCCTCCTAGACTACGCCTATATAAAATATAGCATGGAAATAGGCTGAAGTCAACCAACTGCCCATTTTTTTTATTCTTTAAAGCGGTAACCGATATTTCTGAGGGTATCTATATAGGTGTGGTGGGCGTCTTCGATCTTACTGCGGAGGCGGCGGATGTGAACATCAACGGTCCGGGTACCGCCAAAGTAATCATAGCCCCAAACTTTGTTCAAGAGGACTTCTCGGGTGAACACTTTCCCCTTATTGGAGGCAAGAAACCTCAGTAACTCATATTCCTTATACGTTAGATTCACTAATTCTCCTTCTAACCGTACTTCATATTTGATCACGTCAATACTCAAACCATCTCCCTGGATGATGGAGTGAGAATCGCTGTTCTGATTCTGCCAGAGGAGCCGGCGGATACGACAAAAGAGTTCCTCAGGATCGACCGGAGCAAAGATCAGATCGGAGACTTTATAATCCAGTTTAAAGTCCCCCATCTTCTGACGGGGAAAAACCCACAGAGTCGGAATGTCACTGGTAGCATCATGACTCCGCATCCATTTCACCACTGATGAGATATCCTCAATATCCAGAATCACTAGTTGGATTTTCCCTTTCTCCAATTGAGTCTGGGCTTCTTCAGGAGAGATCCAATAAAAGAGGAAATTTTCGTCTTTACACCCCTTCTTAACTTGCTTCCACTGATCTAGTTTAGCGGTGACCACCGCGATTTTAGTCATGGTTTTTCACACCGACCACTGCGAGTTTTGATGCATCCGCTCGTTTCAGAAAAACCTCCTGCTGTAGAA
>JAHFFC010000034.1 GCA_023248175.1 Candidatus Omnitrophota bacterium
ATGTTCCCCTCACCCGTTCCCTCTCCCCCTGAATGGGGAGAGGGAATATTCATTGTCGGATGCAACTCCAGCGTGGTGAGGATTTCCCCAAGAAATAGCCAAGAGCCGAGCCCTTTAGAGATCAGAAGGGTGTTTTTACCGATGAAACCGATGCCAGCTTGTTCGGCGTAGGCCTTTTCAAGGATCGGTCCTGTGTCCACGTAGCGCTTAGTTTGAATCGGCACTGGGGCGATTTCGTGGAGGAAGGTTTCGAGTTGTTTAAGTTTCTTATCTAAGACCTTATGATAGTCTCGCCCCCAGGCGTAGCGGGCGATGCGTCCTTTCAATTGCGGAATGCGGAGTGCGGATTGCGGAGTAGAAGGTGAAGGTGGGTTGTAATTGATCGCTACTACGATCATGCTTTTCGCCCCAGGCAGGACTTGTTGAGGATTTTGGCGTCGCTGTGGATTATTGGAGAGGTAATTCATCTCTCCTTGATACCCTTGTGCCAGCCATTGCTGGAAGCGCTCTTCGGCTTCCGGAATTGGTTCTGCAGAGGTAATGCTGATTCGGTCAAAACCGAACTCGGTAGCTTTCGCATGAAGATTAGGGGTGGTCAGACCCCTATTTTCGAAAGTTTGCCCCTCTCTCATCGCAAGAGAAGTATACTATAATGTCACCACTTTTTGAGAAATATGATAGAATAATGTTGTGCGTTTAAAAGGAAAGAGAATAGCTATTCTGGTCGAAGACTTCTACCAGGATCTCGAGGTTTGGTATCCTCTTCTTCGCCTTAGAGAAGAAGGAGCCAGGGTGGTTGTCATTGGACCCCAGAAGCGGGGCTACAAAGGTAAGTACGGTTACCCGATTGATGCCGATGCGGGGGAAGACGCGGCGAATGCCACAGAGTTTGACGCCGTGGTGATCCCCGGAGGCTGGGCGCCAGATCGTCTTCGGCTGTCGAAGAAGTTAGTAGAGTTTGTCCGCCAGATGGATCGCGCCGGAAAAATTGTGGCTTCCATCTGCCACGGGGGTTGGATGCTTGCTTCGGCAGGCATTGTCAAAGGGCGGAAGGTCACTAGTTACATCGCTATTAAAGATGATTTGATCAACGCGGGGGCACGGTTTGTGGATAAGGAAGTAGTCCGTGATGGAAATCTGGTTACTTCGAGAAAACCTGACGATCTGCCGACGTTTATGAGGGAGATTATTAAAACACTCAGCGGTCAGAAAGTCTAGCGTACGCTGAAAAAAGGAGGTTTTATGCCAACAGCAACTGAGATTTCATTGAAAATAGGCGATAAAGCGCCGGAGTTTAATCTTCCTTCGAGTACGGGAAAGAATATTGTACTCAAGGATCTGAAAGGGAAAAATGTCGTTCTCTATTTTTATCCAAAAGATGACACGCCTGGCTGTACCAAGGAAGCGTGCGATTTCCGTGATACAATCAGAGTCTTTGAAAAGGAAAATGTTGTCATCCTTGGCGTCAGTTTCGATGATCTGAAGTCACACGAAAAATTCATCCAAAAATACAAACTTCCATTGACTCTTTTGTTCGATGAAAACAAAGAAGTCGCCAGTGCCTACGGCGTTTATAAGTTAAAAAGTTTCATGGGGAAAAGTTATTGGGGGATCGAACGGGCTACCTTCTGGATTGATTCGCAAGGAAAGATCAAACAGATCTGGCCAAAAGTAAAAGTAGAGGGTCATATCGAAGAGGTTTTGGCAGCTATTAGGAAAACTTAGCCCGACGTGAGAAAGAATCTTCAGAAACAACTCAAGCATATCGAACGCTTCTCTAAAGAGCATGGCGGCATGTGGAATATTCCTCCCGAAACGGGGATGTTTCTATCTCTGCTGGTGAAACTCAGTCATTCCAAACGCATCTTGGAAGTAGGAACCTCCAATGGTTATTCGACCCTTTGGCTGGCAGAAGCTATTCGACAAAATCGAGGAGGAAGAATTTCAACGATCGAACGGGATCCGCTAAAGGTTAACCTGGCACGAGCTAATTTTAAAAGAGCAGGATTGAGTCGCTTTATCAGAATTTACTATGGTGAAGCCCATAAGGTATTAAAACGATTGAAGGGATCTTTTGATTTTGTTTTTATTGATGCTACCAAAGAAGAATATCTACCGTATCTAAAGCTGATCCTGCCTAAAACCAAACCAGGGGCGCTCATCGTCGCTGACAATGCGATCATGTTCAAGGATCGAATGAAAGATTATCTTGATTTTGTACGGAATCATCCGAAGTTAGAGAGTGTGCTGATCCCGATTGGCAGTGGCGAGGAGATGACTCTGCGAGGGTAACATTTTAAAATAAGGTGATATAATTCGCCTACTGTTTCCAAAAAATAGTTTTGCTATGTTTGTTTCTGGCCTAGCCAGGGAGTCCTTCTCAAAACATCCTTTTCGTCTTAGGATGGTAGAAGTGTTGGTCCCTGCCATTATTTTTTTATTTTTTATCCCCACAATACAAGAAATTTTTACTTCAAGGGCGGCTCTTCTGAGTTTTTGTTTTTTAGCAATGGGAGGAGTGGGATTATTTTGCATTCGCTCGTTTAACTCCCGATTTTCTAAAAAGATTATTAATCAACAATATCAATCAGATCACGCACCTGAATTAACAAGTTGGCATTGTGGTTGGGTAGATCGTCTCCTTTATGTAGTTATTTTTGGTGGAGTGGTGATTTTTCTGAAGAATGTTGATGTCTCTTGGCAGCACTACTCTCAAGCAGGTGTTTTTATTATCGCTTATTCCTTTTGCCGGTTTATTCTTTCTGTTTTTCTCCTCATCCTGTGTTTCACCGTTGGGGTACTGATGCTCAGGCAGTTTTCCCCAAATTTTCAGCGAGACAAGATAGGTGTTCTATCTTATTTTATCCTTTGTTTTTTTGGAGGGGCTTCCATTTATGCTGTTGTTCTTACCTGTTTGGGGTTATTAGGACTACTTAAATTTTCTGTGGTACTTCTACTGACGGTGCCTATTCTCTTTTTTTCGCCTCCATTCATCTCCCAGCTAGCAGGGACCCTCTATGTCAAAACATACAGGGAGCGTTCTCAATTTAAAGGGTTAAACTGGTGGATACATTCTTTGCTGATTTGGATGGTGTTGGTAGCTGGAGGATTTTTGTTTTTTTCAAAAGGGCTCTATCCTGGACCGATTGACAATGACGTATGGGAGCATTACATCCCTTACTACCGCGAAGTGTTGCGAAGTGGAAGTACCGGTCCTAATGAATTGTGGAGTCACTTTTACCTTTCCAAAGCGGCGGGATTGTTTTACCTCTTGGGTCTTCTGAGTGATTGTCTTGCGGTCCAAATCGTCTCCTGGTGTTTTACGTTGATGGCCGGTATTATTGTTTTTCAATTATTAAAGGAATACACGAAAGATTCTTTTTGGGCTTTACTGGGAATTATTATCTTTTTCGCTGCTCATAGTTATAAAGATTTTGGAAATTTTTTTAAGAGCCATGCCGTTTTGGCTGGTTGCGTGGCGTTTCTAGTATGGTCATCTATTCAGATCACTCGACAAGCACCTCTTCAGAGAAAAACATTTTATCTTTTTATGACATTAGCGAGTTTTTATACAGGTTTTTATCAACCACAAGGTAGTAGTATCTTGGTTGTTTTTTGGGGGATAACAGCCTGTTTAGTGGTCTTTTCCCGTACCATGCGGTTTACCGCCTTCTTGTTCGCAACATTATCTCTGTTTCTCATCATGGGCGTAATAACAACGGTGGTATTAGGCTACGTTTTCACCGGTCTTGCAACATTAGATCCTGTTCACACCTTTTGGCCATTAGTGAATTACGAAAAATTTAAACAAGTATTTGGCACTTCTGGAATAGCGTTTTCTCTATTCCAAGAACCTCATGTCCAAAGGCGGTTTAGTCTGGATTGGGCATTAAAAATTTTTCGTTGCGAGTATTTTTTTAGTTTATTTCCACCTTCGTTACTTTTACTAGGGGGGATGGTTGGGACTTTAAAATTTATCAAGCATCGGAGTTGTGTAAGGGGTTGGTGTTACGGATACCCAATACTCATTTTTGTGACATTCATTTTTTCTTCGTTTATCTTGACACAGCTTGTTATTACTCAGAGTGTTCTTCATCTTTTTATGTCTACTATTTTTGCTATGGTTGTCATTGCGGTTATCTTAACAAAAATAGTGGTGGATAGTTTTATTCCGCATTCTGTAAAACCGGGGTTTTGCGCTCTCCTATTCATTTTTCTGGGCATGGGGGCTGTCACGCAAGAACTAAGATATACTGGAGAGGTTCGCTTGAAGGCATTAGGTGCTTATATGCTGGGTCAGAAATCATTTTCTGATGTTATTCAAGAGACCAGCATCTATTTTAGCCAGTCGCTGGAGGCAATGACTGGTGCTCGCCATCTGCTTGGACCTAACGCAAGAATAATGGATTTGAGCCACGATACTGGCCCCGGATATTCTTTCCCAGGAGCAGGAGTTATCTCAGAACCGTCGTATCTACTGGGTCCTGATCATTTGGAAATGGTTTTTGGAGCGCCTGCTAGGGCTAAAGCACTTTTACAGAAACGCGGTCTCAATTATTTTTTCATTAAGTTACACAAACCCCTCTTTAGCAGTCTGGCTTTTAGTCGTTTGTTTTCCCCCGACTATTTAAATCAGTACTTCAAAGTTATTTTTCACAAAGGTGATAACTATCTCCTGACTTGGCGTTTACCTGAGGATGCTGAACCGATCCCGCAGAGGCTTGCTCAAATACTAGAACTAAAACAGAAAGGAGTTCTCTTTTATCCATCTTCTACCGAGTTTAGTGATCAGATGCAATCCGCAGCCTTAATGCCAGCCCAAGTCGCACAGTTTCTTCAATCAGGCATGGTAGACAGAGTTGTCCTCAAGGAAAATCAAGTATTTCTCAGATCACTTGTATCACTCATCGAACAAGAACACGGCCCCGTAACGATTGATGCTGTGAAAGAAATAATCAGGCGGCGATGTGAAAATCAGTTTGGGCAGGAATTGACCGTCAGATTAATGAATAATGATGAGCGGATTCCTTACGGATATCTCTATAAAAGTGAAGAAGATTTCAAGGTATTCTTGAAGGAGGGGAAGTAGAGAGGATTCGAAGAAACATTATATCCCACCCATTATTACAATCTATGTTATACGAAATATGACAGGTGTGTCAATGACTTGCACTGTTTTGTTGACCGTGGCATAATAACCCCCATCTATGAAAGCCATCGTCTTTGACAAACACGGAGGGCCGGAGGTGTTGCAGTATCGGGAGGTGGCAAGACCGACCGTCAAGGAAGATGAGGTTTTAATCGCTGTCAAGGCGTGTGCGCTCAACCATCTCGATATCTGGATAAGAAACGGATTGCCAGGAATTCAGATTTCGTTGCCGCACATCCTGGGTTGCGAATCAGCCGGTGTGGTTTGCGAAGTTGGCCGAAAAATTAAGAGTGTTAAGGTTGGCGATGATGTTCTCATTGTCCCGGGAATTTCCTGTGGGCGGTGTGAGTTCTGTAAGAAAAATCGGGACAGCCTTTGTCCGGAATTTAATATCGTCGGTTTCAGAACCGACGGCGGTTACGCCGAGTTTGTCAAGGCCCCGGCGCGCAACGCGATCAAAATTTCAGACCAGCTCTCTTATGCCGAATGGGCTGCAACACCCCTCTGTTTTTTAACCGCATGGCATATGCTTTTTACGCGAGCCAATCTCCAAAAGGGAGAAAAGGTTCTCATCCATGCCGCGGGGAGCGGCGTTGGCTCTGCGGCGATTCAACTGGCTCGTTGGAAGAAAGCTTTTGTCATCACGACCGCTGGGTCCGATGGGAAATTAAAGAAGGCAAAGAAGCTCGGAGCTCAGGAAGTGATCAATTACACCCAGAAGGATATTGCCCAGGAAGTGAAGCGGATTACCCATGGCAAAGGTGTGGATGTTGTCTTGGAACATATTGGACCGCAAACGTGGGCCCAGAGTTTGGCGAGTCTTGGCAGGGGAGGGCGATTGGTCACTTGCGGCGCCACCAGCGGCCCACAGGTTACCCTGGATCTTCGTTTCTGTTTCTCAAGGGAGCTTTCGATCTCCGGCTGTTATATGGGATCTCGGAAAGAGTTAGATCAAGTGATCAAATTAGTGAAGTCAGGAAAGGTGAAACCCATTGTAGATACAGTAGTTCCGTTAGTAGCTGCCGCGCAGGCTCAAGCCAAGATGGAGAACCGCCAGTTTTTTGGGAAATTAGTGTTGGAGCCATAATCGGCAGATTGTGATACAATACCCCATTTGACTAGGGATAGGGGTAACATCCATGCCACAAATCGTTATCGTTGATGAGGATGAGGAGAAGGTAAGTAGCTGGAGTAAAAGGAATGGCTTGTTAGCGATGGAAAAACAACAGACGATCAAAAAGAGTGTGACAGCCGAGGGGATTGGAATCCATACGGGAGGGAAGGTGCGTCTTTGCCTTAAGCCGGCCCCTCCCAACACCGGCGTGGTTTTTGTTCGCGTGGATCTTCCAGGGCATCCTAAAGTTCCCGCCAATGTGAACTATGTAATTGATTTAACGCGGCGTCCCCGTCGGACCTCGGTCGGTTTTGGGGAGATTGAGATTCACACCATTGAACATTTGATGGCGACACTTTCTTGTTTGGGGATTGATAACGTCATCATTGAAAGTAACGGCAGTGAATTGCCAGGGCTCGATGGCAGCGCGCTCCCTTTTGTCGACTTAATCAAGAAGGCAGGAACTGAAGAACAGGATGTTCCCAGGAAAGTTTTCCAAGTGAAGGAAGCGATTTGGATTCGTGAAGATGACGCCTATATCGTTGTGATTCCGGATGAGGAGTTTCGAATTTCCTATACGCTCAGTTACGATCATCCCCTTTTGAGATCCCAGTTTTTCTCCCACATCATCAATGAAGAAAGTTTCCAAAAGGAAGTCGCTCCGGGGAGGACTTTTTGTCTGCAGCGCGAAGCAGAAGAGCTCCGATCTCAAGGGCTTGGTAAGGGGGCCAACTATGAGAATACCATCGTCGTTGGAGAGAGGGGAATCATTGAAAACAAACTTCGCTTTCCCGATGAATTTGTTCGCCACAAAGTTTTGGATTTAATCGGTGATGTCTATCTGTTGGGGTATCAGATCCGCGGCCATGTTATTGCTGTTCGAAGCGGTCACCAACTCAACATCAAGTTATTGCAGAGGCTTCATATCTACCGGGAAAGAATTGGGCTGGGGGCCATTATTAGTCCTTCACAAGAGAGAGTCGCTCAACAGTCGGAATTAGATATCCACGCGATTCAAAAAATTCTTCCACACCGTCCTCCGTTTCTTCTCATTGACAAAATTATCGAGTTAGTAGAGGATACCCGCGCGGTTGGCATCAAGAATGTGACGATAAACGATAATTTTTTTGTGGGGCATTTCCCTAGTCGTCCTGTCATGCCGGGCGTTTTGATCATCGAGGCCATGGCCCAAGTGGGAGGAGTTTTGATGTTGAGTAAACCCGAGAACCACGGGAAAGTCGCTTATTTTATGAGTATTGATCATGTGAAATTCAGGAAACCCGTAGTACCCGGCGACCAGTTAATCCTGGAAGTCGAAGTTGTTAAACTCCGCACGAAAACCGGCCAGATGCGCGGCCGCGCTTTCGTTGACGGTAAACTCGTGAGCGAATCAGAACTGATGTTTTCAATCGCCGATGCCTAAACCGAATATTCACCCTACAGCGATTGTTTCACCCAGAGCCCAGATCGCTGACGATGTAGAGATTGGTCCCTATTCCTTCGTCGGCGAGCACGTCGCCGTGGGTCGCGGGACACGCGTCGGCATGCACGTCTTGATTGAGGGATACACCACCGTTGGGGAGCGCTGCCAGATTTTTACCGGAGCGGTCCTCGGAAGTATCCCACAGGATCTTAAATATCGAGGCGAAGTCAGTTATTTAAAAATCGGCAATGACAATATCATCCGTGAGTATGTGACGATCAATTCAGGTACGCAAGGTGGTGGAGGCCAAACCACCATGGGTCATGAGAACCTCATCATGGCGTATGTGCATGTGGCGCACGATTGCCTCATTGGCGATAAAACGATCCTGGCCAACGGCGCGACATTAGCAGGCCACGTTCATGTTGCTGATCAGGCGATTATTGGAGGTCTCGTGGCCATTCATCAATTCACGCGCATCGGCAGAATGGCGATCATCGGCGGCTGCTCCAAGGTTGTTCAAGATGTCCCTCCTTATGCGACTTGCGATGGCCATCCCGCCC